>JADJGZ010000016.1 GCA_016707785.1 Bacteroidales bacterium
GCCCGACAATAAACTTATTTTTATTGAGAATTGAATGATTCGTTCTATCATAAGAATTTTATTTTACATGAAAGTGAACAAAATGATAAATCCTGGCAATGATGGCAATGGTAACCACGATACTTCCTAAAGTGATTAAGGTCCATCGGAATACCAGCATGGGTGTAATTTTTATTCTTTTATTCTTGTTAATTTTTTGCTTCAACATAGAGGTATCTTTATATGAAGTCTATTTCGCATGTTGATTATAATACTTTAAGAAATTGGCTTGGTTGGCAAAATAAACCAACTCAGGTTTATTTTTTGATCGAAGGCCAATTACAGCATTTGCTTTATTCACTTCTTTACCTGTTACAGTATCCCTGACGAAACAATATCCCTGATAATTGTCTGAGATACGATTGTAACATTCCTGACTGCAAACGAAGTAAGTAAACTTATTTAAAGTATGACCTTTGGTAGCATGAAGTTCAAGTTCATTTCCATTCATACAAACCCAATCAGGATGTATGGCTTTGCCGTACATAAAGTTCATTCTGTATTTAAGTCTTATTTCACACCAGGATTGCTGGATGTATAAAAGGCTGAAAAAGAAAAGTAAAAGGGAGACAAACACAAAGTTTAATCTTCTGTTGAACCGCTTGTCTGCTTCCAGTTGCTTTTTTAAGAGTTCAGCTTTAGAAATTTTACTGTTCTTCATCTGAATGTTAATCTAATTTCCTCAAAAAATACACGGGCAAATAATTAATACATCAAGAGCAAACCTATAAAGGGAGCTTAATTGATTAAGGAAATGCAAACGGAGGTTTTAGACTAATTTTGGCGGCTGCCAAATAGCTGCAAGCGAAGAAGAAAAAGAAGAAGAGCTTTGTATGATATATTTCTCAGCCTGGAAAGGATAGAAATCAGTCAGATTGGTTAGGCTCGGAGAAATAATCGGTGTGATGCAGCAATTGCAGGTACAGAAAGGAGAACATTGATCGGCATCATCCTGATGTTTGTCACCTGAATGAGAAGATAATTCAATATTCTGCATTGACATATCTATTGGTGCATCAATGCAAGGATAGGCATTGAGAAACAACAAATAAAAGGAGAATATGTATGCCAGAATTTTCATGTGTTCAATAAACCGCAAAAGTAATGGAAAAGTTCATGCAACCAAGTTGCAAAGTTACTTTTTGCAATTTGAGCATATTCCTTTTACGACCATTGAGATACTTTCGAGGTTAAAATGCACCGGTAAATTGACGGACGGGATCGGAATATCGTTGAGGCAATATGTGTGATGGCATGAAGTACAGAAGAAATGCACATGCAAATCATCCGGATTGCATTGGCAGGATTCGGTGCAGAGCGCGTATTTAACAGAGCCGGTTCCATCATCAATACTGTGAATGAGCTTGTTTTCCTCAAAGGTTTTTAAGGTACGAAATAAAGTGACTTTATCGGCTTTATGAAACTTGTGTTCAAGTTCAGCCAGGCTTATTGCAGTGGTTTGTTCGGTAAGCACCTTTAGTACCAGTTCGCGCATGGCGGTTGGCTTAATGTTGCGGTTGTTTAATTGATCATCGGGAGTTTGTGACATGTGAAGAAACATTTATAAGCATCAAAATTACAGATTCTATCCTGGTTTCAATTAAAAATAAGTTGTAAGCTATTCATGCTCATGCCTGTGGTGCAAATCTGGGAAGTGCGGGTGTTCGTGTGCCAATGGATTATGTTTGTGAACATGCGAATGCCATTTGCCTGCCGGAATGGATTTATTATCATGTTCGTGGTTGTGATGTCCATCAGCATGTTGATGGAAATGGATGTGCTCCATTTCGACATGCGTATGCGTATGTTTATGCGATAGCATGTATGTTACAATTACAGCCAGTGTCAAAAGGACAAGTGAAATAACATGCACCCATTGAAAAGATTCTTGATAGAATATGTACGATAAAATCACTCCCCATAGTGGCGCTGTCGAAAATAAAATCTGCCCTCGTGTAGCCCCGAGATTCTGGGCAGATGTAACATACAGCATGATGCTCAAACCGTAAGAGAATATACCAACCAGTAATGCCGGGCCTAAACTACCAAACTGTAATGATTCGCTGGCTATGAGGCAACCAATCAGTAAATTGACAGAACCAGCCACTATTCCTTTTAAAAATGTTACTGACTGTGGAGATGCCCCATCGGTAAGGGCTGTTAAATGGTTATCCACCGCCCAGCTAATACAAGCTGCCGTTATCAGCAAAGCTGAAATAATGCCGCTCGAGCCTTCACCGAAGGAAGTAACTATGCCAGCGATAATTGTTAAAATAACTCCTATCCAGGCATTTCTATCCAGTGTGTCTTTAAAAATCAAGACTCCTAAGATAGCTGTTGCTACCAGTTCCATATTTAACCAGATAGAAACCGAAGCTGCATTGGCTGTTTTCAAGCCAAATAATAAAAGAACAGGTCCAAGGAACCCGCCAAAGAAAATAATTCCAAGAGTTTTCATTCTGCTGCCAGAATGAAATAGCAATGTAAGGTTGTTATTTTTGCGAAAAATATAAGGAAACATAGCAATAGCTGCACCCAGGTAGAGCAAACCTGCCAGCTGAAAGGAGTTTAAACCATCTAATAACAGTTTACTAAATGGTGTGGCAATGCCGAAAAGGAAACCGGAAAGAAGGCCGGTGATGATGGCGAAACGTTTCAATAATTTATTTCATTAAAGTAAAGAAAGCTGTTGCTTCAAGGCAAAGATACTATCAATGGTCTAAACAAATTGGATTGCATAGAAGCAAGATTTGATTGAATACCTTTTTTCTGCAAATAGCATGACAGAGATTCTTTCGTTGCAGATTTTGGTATAATTCGAATAATGTTGGCTGGACAAAAGTTTGATAAGCACATTTCATGGGTTAAACAAAATCAAAAACTTTTCTATTAGCTGACTATTCTGGTCCAGAATCACCGGAATAATCAAATAAGTGTGGAAATAGCTTAGATATTTAAATTGTCGAGATCAATATTGTATTTCTTTGCAACGGCTTCCATTTCTGAAATTGATAATTTTGGTGGACCAGTTAAACCCTTTTTAGCCAGGTATTTTTCCAGATTATTTAGTATTTTCCTATCGGATGCACTTAGACCTTTAATATTTGTTCCAGAATTTCCAGCTTTTGCTTTCATTGACTTGAATTTTAATTACTTGCCTCAAATTTAATGATTTTTGACTTTGACTCAATATCCTGTTGTTTTCTTGTTCTCAGGTAGATCAGTCATCCACCAATTGCTGCCTGTGGAAGGTTGAAACTCTTGTGTGGTTTTTAAGTAACCAATGTGCACAAATCCACTAGATGGTTCAAAAATAATACAGTAAACAGGCAAAAAATGTGTGTTTAAAATCTAATATTAACCGTAAACTTTATGTAAACATTGGGTAAACAATGGGCTATAAACACTCCTTCTTTCATGACTTTTAGTTAGGGAAAATCAGCCTAATTTGAATAAAAAATATCCACGCGAAGCTTCTCATAAGCTAAACAAATGATAATACAACAATAATTCCTAACATTTTTGGTAATTTTGAAATATTAGCCTATCAGAGATTTTTTTCAGCTCACTCAGAATGCTTCCCCAAATTTCGTACAAATATTTGAGCCATTTTAACATATATGTGAAATGTATACAGATGATGAAAATGTAAACCAAACTATAAAATTAACCGCTTGCAGGGTAGTAAATAACCAGCTAATTCATGCTTCAGTTGCCACAAAAGAAGATGGTCCATTTTATTGCCCTGACTATTATTGGACAAAACAGATTATCTGACCACCTTCCGCCGATTTTGGTTGACCATCATGGTTTATTAACAATCAACAAATTGAGCTGGTCTGGCTTTTCCGGCGAAGGCTGGTCAAAGTGAGCGTTTTTCCCATTTGGGAGCCCTTCAATTGGAAATAATGGTGTAGTCACAGGTTGCTTTTTTACTTCTTGACCAGGAATGGCTGTTTCTTCCTGGAAAGTAAAATCAAATGGTTTTTTTTCATCAAATAAAGAAATCCCATGCCTTTCTGTATGCTTATACACAGATTTGATAATGGCCTTTATTTCGTCTTCCAACATTCCTGGCTCAGCAAAATCATATAATTTTTTTTGCACTTCTTGCTCAGGAATACCAAACCTGTTACATGCATTAGCCAGCTTTGTTAAGAAGCTATTCCTATTACCTTTAGCAAAAACTTCCCTTTTTTTCAACCAGGTTAGCAATCTTTGGAAAATATCATCGTCGCAAGTGATCATGTTTCTATTCTCTGAATAGTCCTTTTGAGGAATTGATATTTCATCCTTAGGCAGAAATGTGTCGATAAATGATTTGTCAAGGGTGTCGCAATCCTCATTGTAGTAAGCATCTTTGTCTTGTGGAAGAAAACAAGCCCTGCATAAATCGCTTCCAGAAGGATCTATCTCAAATCCAATGATTTCCTTGAAATATACCTGCAATGCTTTAAAAAATTCCGTGTGAGTGCCGGCACCTACCTCAATCCTATAGATCACTTTTAGGCCATCACCAGATGGAGAGATGAACATCAATGAAGGTTTTAGCTTATCAATTATCCGGATTTGTAATTCCAGAATATCATTTAAATCGCCAATGTGGTCAAGATCACAACATATGTAGGAGGATCGGGTAATTAATTTCGTACTATGTCTTTCAGAAAACTTCCCAGAAAAGGTCACATAATCGAATACTGAAGATTTAATCTTCTTCGCCACTTCTGGAGTTGTAGATGATCTAAGAAGCTTGGTTTGAGGAGCATAACTTTCACCTTTGATAAGTTCATACAAACCTTTAATATCAAGGATGTTAGAAGGATATTTATTGGTGATTGGAGCAGTGAAAAAAGAAAAATATTTGTTATCTTTGTTCTGTAGATCAAGATTTTCAGGGGTACTAAGGTAGGACTTAGTGCCCCTTTCTTCTTTACTTGCATCATTGCCTGTTGGAATCATTTTACACCCCCCTTCTTCTTCGAAAGAAATCCTTCCCGAGTCATTGCTGCTTCGAAATCGCTTCGATAAATTTTTATTGAATTGCCAATTTTGATATGCTTGATTTTCCCCAAGTTATTGGAGATAGTCTGGTAACAGCAATCATAATAATCGGCTATTTCCTTGAGGCTCTTGAACAAAACATCTTCTTGATTAGAAGGGGTTATGTCAGGTTGTTCATTAGGGTGCGAGATTCTCAGCACTACTTTGTCAGCGAGCATATCTGTCAATAGCTCAAGCTGGTCATTTGTCAGGCTTATTTTGTCAATCATGTGAAAAGTGATTTTGTTTTGAGCAAAAATCACTGATGATTTTTCGATGGATAACATGATTATATCATTACCACCGTTCTATATTGCTAAATATTAAATACTTATATATTAGACTAGATAAGATTTATCCATCATTATCCATTATTATCCATCATTCGATGAATCTGAGTTATTATATATTCTTATGAATTGTGTCTTCATTAAAATAAATTACTTCCTTCCCATCCATTCTTTGAGGGATGGAGGCAAATAATCGAGCCAATTGTACTCGATGGCAACCTGCAAATCTCAATTTTACTCTAAGTTCTTTTATTAAACGGATTAAATTGGTTTGGCTCGTACTAAAAGGAATGGATGGGATACCGTTCGGCTCTTTAATATCGGGATTTTTTATGCAAAGAATATGTGAAACAAGACGATCGATATTCTCTTCGGAAATATCCTTCAGCGCTGGGCTTAAAATCTGTTTAACAATTTCTCTTTCCTCAAAAGCATCTATAGATATTTCTCCATTTTCGAGCGGATTAATTGCATGGATCTTGCTTACTAACTGCCTTTGTTCGACATATTCCTTGCAGAATTGAACACAAAAGTTTATTTCGATGAAATAGATATATTTTGACGGAACTTCCCCACCATCTTTAAAGAATAAATATTCTTCAAAGTCTTTTCTCACCTGATAGACTGGAGTATCAATCAACTGGGCATATTTGACAATGCATTCTAAAGAAACACTATATAATTTATCAATAAGAGCAACGCTATATCGAGGATCGGGTGATGAAAGTCTTCGATCAATAGAATTTCTTAATAGTTTAATACTGAACCTGGGATGTTCAGAATAAATAGGACCTGGGAGAACTAGTCCCTTTTTATCGTTTAAGTAACTAAGATTAGTATTTATTTCTGCTAAAAACCAATTTAGTTCACTTTTTGCTTGTAGAATATAATCCTCCTGATTGTTGAGATTGAAAGTCATCATGTTACTTTTTCAAATTGTTATAATTTCCCGAATGTAGCATCCATTGCATCATCTTTCATACTATCAATTATATTGTAATATCTCCTGAAAGAATCGCTGTCTTTGGAGTGCCCTGTAATAGATTTTAATACCACTTCAGGTATACCCATTGTTAAGGCAAGAGTAATAAAGGTTTTTCGTCCCATATGAGAATGAGCAACTTGGGAAAGGGGGACAACTGTTTCTTCTATCTTTCCACCTGCATATTTCCTTATAATGGTAACCTGTCTTTCAATCTTGGCTGCAATAAACACATCTTTTAAAATCCGATTGGGATCACTATGTGCAGGTAGTAACTGCTCTCCTGGCATATCCTTATATTTTGATACTATGGCTAAAGCCTTGGGTACTAACTTTATACTCCGTTCAATGGTTGCTTGCTTCTTTTGCTCATAATACCAAATCCTACCATCCCGAAAATCATTTTTCTTTAGTCCCTTAATATCCCCATACCTTAATCCGGTCATTGTCCCAAAGATAAAAACATCCCGCATCCGCTCCAATGCTGGCAGGTAAAATCTAGCATTCGCCAACTTTGAGAATTCATCCTGTGTAAGGAAAAGAATAGCACCTTCATTTTCCTTGTATTTGATAGATATGGAATTTTCATACCAACCCTTACTACTACACCATTTTAGAAATGCTTTGAGCACTTTTAGGTTTTTAGCATAAGTGTTATTTGAAAGATGTCGATCCCCAACCTTCTTGTTTATAAGGTATGTTTCGAATCCATCAACGAAAGCCTGGTTAATACCAACCAATTTATCCCCTTTTATTTTCTTTGCAGCAACGTATGCTTCAATGTTATCGCGTACCTGCTTAAAACCTGCAGATGTTTTTGGAGAATGATGCAATAAGGAGAATTCTTTGTAGGCATCCATTGCGGTTGACAAGTTTATACCAGTCCGATGAACTGGGGACAAATCTTTATCCAGCCACTTCTTTAATAATGTCTTTAGGTAGTCTGCGGTCAGAGCTATAGGAGGTTCACTTTTATCTGCCCATTCTATAATCCTAATGGCTTCTTTCGCCAGGTTCTCCAATCTACCATTAATGGATCTGGAATCACCACTCTGCGGCTTTATAGGTCTGAAAAAGTGCCGGTCTTCTTTGACCTTTTGCAGATAATTAGGATCAAATTGATCAGCCTGGACACCTTCCCTTGCATAGAACTGCAATCGCTCCCCATTACCGAAGGTAACATACATATAAATTGGAAGATTCCGATCCGATGAGTCATTTTCTGAATGGGCTTTGCGCTTTTCCAGGTAGAATTTAATTTTCCATTTTTTCTCTAAGTTCGGCATAGACTTAAACATTAATACATACAAATATACATACACTTTTGACTTAACCCACAATAATTTGAATTAATTTGTCTTAATCAAACAATTCGTATAATACTCTGTATATGTGTTTTATATAATTTTTAATAATCTCGATTAATTTTAATTAATGATAAACTTAAGTCCAGAAGGGGGAGCAACAGGGACAAGGGTTTCAAGACATTTCGTTTTGAAACCCTTTCTCATTTGCATACATTTTGCATACATTTCCACAAGTCATGGCCCTTCACACTATGACAATTCCATTCATTACGAAAATCTACGCCTGAAAATTATTATCAAGATGATTGCTTCAAATCAAACAAAAATGAATGAAATGCATAGGCACGATTCTGTTCGATACTAACACAAAGTAGGAGGATTGGAAGAATATTCTCCAATCCATCTGTTATTCAAGGGTTTCTAATGTAGTCGCACAACATTTGAAATCTTTTTTTCCAAAGTTTGAGGTAGTTTTTTTCACCATTTTTTCACCAAAGAAGAAAGGAATTACCCCATGAACAAAACCCACTTCAAGTTTCAATTGAGAAAGGATAGAGCTAACTCTGATGGCTGCTACCCCATTTACTTTTCTGCCAATATAAATGGTCAGGTGAAATATTTCACTTTGAACCATGCCATTCCTGAAAAAGTATGGAATCCCAAAAAGCAAGAGGTAAGCATCACGTTTCCGCAATGGCAGACGATCAATAATGACTTAGCCAGATTCAGAAGCAAAGCAGAAAGGATTCGTATTGAAGCCGACCAGGAAGGTTTACATATTAATATGTTCGAATTTGAAAAAGTATTCAGGGGCGGGTCGAAGGATTTGTCCGATGTATTTGAATTCATCAAAAATGATCTGGAGGAGTTCAGGAATTCTTATGCCAGTGATACAATTAAAATGTATCAAAGCCAGTCGAAAAAATTGAAAACATTCCGCACAAGACTGTCTTTTACTGAAATCTCTCCTTTTTTCTGGAAGCAGTATGATAGTTACCTTATTAAACTAGGTAATAATGATAATACCCGATGGAAAGCTTTTCGGTCACTGAAGACTTTCATTAACAAAGCCATTGATAGTGGATTATTGAAAAGCGACCCTTTAAGAGGTGTTAAAGTACGAAAACCCGAAGGAAATCGACAGTTTTTAACTCAAGAAGAGTTAAAGAAGCTTGAAAAGCTGAACACAGGCTTTTTAACAAAGGATTTGAAATGTGTACTCCAATACTTTCTGTTTTCATGTTATACAGGTTTAAGATATGAAGATATACGATTATTGAAGGCACACAATGTTTTTCTTGAATCAGGGAATGAGGTTCTTCAGTTTACCCAACATAAGACAAAGCAGGCAGAAATCTTGCCACTGAGTTCTAAAGCAGTTAGGTTAATTGACAAAAGCAGGTTGCAACATCAGCCATTGTTCAGAGTATACTCTAACCAGGTTACAAACCGTCACCTTAAGAAAATAATGGTGTTAGCTCATATTAACAAGGATATATCCTTTCATTGTGCGAGACATACATTCGCAACGATTGGCCTGGAAGTTAGTGGAGATATTGCAACTGTAAGTAAGTTACTTGGACACCGAAAGATTCAAACAACACAGATTTATGCTAAGGTGATGGATAAATCAAAAAGAGATGTGATAAAGCTTATGGATGCTATTTAATTGATAAATTGTATTATAAGAAATTTATATCTGAGGCTGAGCATTTGTTTGAACAGTTCAAGATATGCAAATGATTGTTTATCGTTTGGATAGTTAAATTGTATCCCTTCGGCTACAAGCATTTTGTCTGATTGATTGGTTGTGATCAACTTGCAGGCCAAAATAATTCATGACACTTCAGGACAAACGTTCGCTAATGTTCACAACATCAGGTTAGGGAAATTTCTATACTGGGTACACAAACACGAGCACAATGAGGTCCGGGGCTCGGGCTTCATCAAATTGAATGGACTTTCCGGGACCGGGATCAGCATCTGTTATCCAAACGGGGTTGAGTTGTTTGTGCCTTCGCAAACACCGGCGGGATACATAATAAAGCTGGTCAACTTTTAAGTCAGATGTTTCCCCTTGGCGCCAGCCGGTACTTTCTCTACCGGGAACCGACAGATCCTCCGAAGTTTTGATGGACTTTGGGGATTGGTAACAGACCAACTGGGACAGAATCCCATGAGCGGGGACCTGTTTATCTTCATTAATAAGCCTCGAAACAGTATGAAGTTATTCAAATGGGAACCAGGCGGTTTTGTTCTTTTTTATAAGCGTCTTGAAAAGGGTACATTTGAACTACCAGATCATCTCGGTGGGGTTGTTTCGCAGCAAATCGGCTATGGACAATGACCATAATGGTTACTGGTATTTCGATGAGATATGCAAAAAAAGGCATTGTTTTTTTTATAAAATGATGTTGATTAATATCGCTGAAAGTGTGATCTAACAAGGCTTTTCCGTGGTATTTTTGATTCATGGCAAGCACAGAAATGATCAGTATATCTAAGGAAGAATTTCAAGCCCTCAAATCAGAAAACCTCTGGCTTAAACATCAGCTTGCCGAGTTAAAACGGCTGATCTTCGGCGCCAAAAGTGAACGATTTATCACATCGGATCCAGATCAGTCTGCTTTATTCGACCTTCTGGAGGAAACATCAGAGAAAGAAAACGCTGAGCAGATCACTTATACAAGTATCAAGCCTTTGCAGGAGAAGAAGCAACCATAGAGGATGGAGTTGCCTTTACACCTGGAGCATCAGGTGGAAGTTATAGAACCGGAAAATCTTCCGGAAGATGCAAAGAAGATCGGAGAGGCAGTTACAGAAGTTCTGGAGTATGAACCTACCAGTGCCTATGTCCGTCGCATGGTCCGTCCCAAGTATAATGTGGAACATACCGATGAAGAAACCCGCATTGCTATTGCTCCGCTGCCGACCCTTCCCAATCCAAAAGGAAATGCCGGGGCCAGCATGATCGCACCTTTGCTGGTGAATAAATTTGTCGATCACCTGCCATTTTATTCCAATGTGCAAATCTTCAAATGTCAGAACCTGTAGATCTCCGAATCGACAATCAGTGGCTGATTTAATGCAGGCTGCAATTTTACTTCTTCCGCTCTACCAGGCACTGAAAGCAAAAATGCTTGCATCGGATTACCTCATAGCCGCTGAAACCCCGTTACCGGTATTGACTAAAGACAAACCGGGAGCCACGCACAAAGGTTATCACTGGGTGTATTATGATCCTGTTCGTCGGTTAGTGTTATTTGATTACCGGAAAACCAGGGGCAGGGAGGGTCCCAATGAGATGCATAAAGAGTTTGCCGGTTATCTTCAAACTGATGGGTACAATGCTTATGATCATTTTGAAAACCGATCTGAAATCACCCTGTTAGCCTGCATGGCACATGTCCAGCGCAAGTTCGAGCATGCCCTTGAGAACAATCCCACCCTGGCAGCAAATGCCATGAAGATGTTCCAATCATTATATGAAATTGAACGTGAGATTAGTGAAAGAGACTTGGAAGCGGACGCCATCAAGATGCTGCGCCAGAGAAAGTCAAAACCTGTTATCGATCAAATGGAAGTCGGGCTTAAAGAACAGATTATCCAGGTGCCGCCAAAGAGTGCTATTGGTGTGGCTATAGCTTACACACTCAACCTCTGGCCGAGATTGATCCGCTATATCAATGATGAACGCTTGCATATAGACAATAACTTCATTGAAAACAGCATCCGCCCTGTAGCCCTGGGAAGAAAAAACTAGCTCTTTGCAGGATCTCATGAGGCAGCGCAGCAAGCAGCCGTGGTCTACTCCATCGTGGCCACATGTAAACTCTATGGAATGGAATCCTTCGAGTATCTTACAAGAATCCTATCCTTCATCCCTGATTTTCTTGCTAACCTAGTGCATACACTCTTGCCCGGGTAAATATAAAACCCCTCCGGATTTTAATGCTCATGGCCTGAGGGATACCACTAAATTAGTACTTGAAAAATTACTAATTGGTTTAAGGTGTCTTGAAGAATTTAAGATCTATAGTGATGCAAAGAACATTTTTTTCCTTGATATATTTATGACCGATAGATTATATGTTACAAATTACATACATTGATTATTTTTTTTGAAATTTGTTAGAAGGGGCTAATTTCTTATTATATTTGAGTTATGATTAAAACTAATCTTTAACTAACTTTTTTAAGTTAGTTTTTAAAACCTTGAGCATAGTAGAAAAATAATATTATACGCCACAAGATTTTCGACATAATCTATGCAAAGAATTAAAATATTTGATTTGAAAGTATTGTGAAGAGTTTAATTTGAGATACTTACTATAAAAAAACATAGCACTGTCTGTAGATAGCGTAACTGGTTTATGATATGTTTTGTAAGTCTTTACGCTAGATGAATTTATTTTATTAAGTCCTATGAAATAGATGCTATATATGAAAACATTAATTACCTTAATAATCTTATTGTCTTCGGTGAAAATTTTTGCGCAAATTAATTATCTTGAAAATAAGCCAATATGGAGACAAGAAAAACAATTCTTCTTTGATTGCCTTGTTACTGAAGAATATATGTATTATATTAATGGAGATACTACAATCAACAATTTGGAATATAAGAAATTATATGATAGGCATCAAACAACTTATTCAAACGGGCCACCTTCTATCTGCGGCAGTGAAGATTATTTTGATCTATTTAGGCTTCTACTTCGACAAGAGAATAAAAAAATATTCGTTTATTTTCCAGTTTCAGATATTCTACTTTATGACTTTAATCTAAAAATCGGAGATTCTTTACCAAGTACTTATAATGTTTCTAGAAAAGATATTGTTGTGTCTTCAATAGACAGCATTTCTGTTGGTAACTCTTATAGAAGTGTTTTTTCTTTGAAAATTGGTGAAGATTCCGTTGGGACTTTGATCGAAGGCATTGGATTCAATACAGGATTTCTTGAGGATTTCCCTGAGCTCTCTGTCATTTCAAGGTTGTTGTGTTTTAACCTAAATGATACGACTTACTATCCTAACTATGGAGCCAATTGTAATCTCTCATTAGGGCTTCCAATGATATTTTCTTTAGATAAGCTAAAGATATTCCCTAATCCGGTTAAGGATTACCTTACAATTGAATATGATATCAATAAATCTATACAACAAATAGATATCTATGACTTATGTGGAAACAATATTCAACATGAATTTGAATCATCTGAAAATGGATTAATTCTTGATTTTTCAAGTAAGAAGAATGGGGTCTATATTATTGAGCTGACATTCAAGAACGAAACACCAATAATTTGTAAAGTTGTTAAGATTTAATGGCTCATTTTACTCTAATAAAAACTCATCAGTTTGTTTGAAAGATTACTTTAATGTTGAAAAAAAATTAATAAATAACGACATGAAGAATTGATTTTCATAATATCAATACTCCTGTAGTTTTTCAATGATGAAATCAACATTGCTATGTTCGTAACAAACTTTAAAATGGCATAGAGCTTAAAGAGAAAAGCATCTCATTTGTTGTCGACCAAAACCACAAAAGAAGATGCTTCTCAATAAAACTGAGAGCCTTAACAATGCAATAGTAGCAAAGATTAATAACTCTATCAAGCCAACGCAAAAATTTATCTGTAGCACATTGATTTTGTATATGAGACTCCGTTGGAAATGAAATTTTATCAATATGGCCAGATATGGTGGCTACAATGAAAAGACGTACCGGAATCAAATGGAAAGATCATTCGATTGGGTTTGCTTCAATACAGAGCTTATCAGATCGACCTGTTCTGAAGAATTCATTCTGGCATATGATCCTTCTTATCTCTGCAAAATCGGGAAGCAAACGCCTAATGTTGAACGATTTTGGAGTGGTCAGGCACAGGCTGTCAAACGTGGTATTGAAATCGGGTCTCTTGCAGTTATTGATATCACCAATGGAACCGCCTACTAGCTTGAGGCCGTTCAGACACCATTGATCCCCAAAGGGTCGAAACAGGAAGAAAATTATATTGACCATCATCTGAGTGTGACTTTACATCGTGTAGATCAGGCAAGTGAGTTGAAAATCAAATACCTTGTTACTGATTGATATTTTGCCAAGGAAAGATTTGTGAATGGAGTTACAGGGGCTTCGCACCTGCAGGTCATTTCCAAATTCAGACAGGATACCAACCTGAGATATACATACAATGGTACGAAGAAACCCGGGGAAGGACGCCCGAAACAAATGCTTGAGTATCAGGAGATTAGCCGTTTAAATTTTTACCGGAGTATTGATAATATTAAAGTAAACTATCTTACTTTGGAATGAAAATCGAGAAGTTTGAAGAAAAGGTAAATAATGATTTTTTTGACTTCATTTAATTATCCAATATCCTGTCTGGCTATTCAGATGATCTAGATGATAGTCGACAGAAATATTTAATGCCAAATATGATAAATATCTAATATTTGAAAAAATGCTAACTAATATAATTAATAAACATCTTATCTGTAATAGCTAACTTGTTGGTTTTTGTCCCTTTTTAAATATGTTTAAATAAAAATCTACTAAAATGAAAACAATCTTTACTTTAAAGAACTCAGTACAATTGAAACAAGAATCTAGTATTAATGGTATTCTATACTTGTTTACGACATTCGTTCTAATTATTCTCTCATTTAGAGGCGAAGCTCAATTGAGCAAGTATGTCCATAATCCGAGTTCGGAGATTAATGCCAAAGACATTAATAGTGCTGTTCAATCATATTTAGACAGTCTCCTTCACACTTCTGATAGTAGTCTAATAATGAATGAAGGGGGAGAATATGAAAATTTTCAAGACTTTAAACAATTCTGGGGAGAAAGATTATTTTCAGAAGGAGATTTCGATAATTATTTCCAATCACAAAAACAGTTTTACTCCAACACAATTAACGATTACTCTATATATAATAATGAACCTTGGCATGAACTAGGCCCAACAACTAGTTCTTATGGAATTGGCCCAGTTGAGTTTGTTTCTTTTTATGATGATGGGACGCCTCTATCTACAAAGTATATGCTTACTGGTTCTCTAAATAGTGGATTATTTTATTCATCAGATGCCGGAGAACATTGGAACTCAACAGGAAGTGATACAAAGTGGAATAGTTCTGGATGTGGTTGGGCTGTTTTTCATCCCACAAATCATTCAATCTGGTTTGCTTCATCATCAGGAGAACCTAGAGATGGACAAAGTTCTTGGATAGGTAGAGTTGGAGGTATATATAAAACTGATGATGAGGGAAATAATTGGGTACAAATTGCTGATTACAATGATTTTAATAATGACTCCTATACAATAATTTACAAGCTAATGGTAATTCCAACAAATCCTCTTTCAATTTATGTTGCTACAAATCATGGACTTTACAAAGGGATTGAAAATGCATCATTACAATACACTTGGAGTGCTAGTCCTTTAGTGTCAGGAATAATTTATGATTTTGAAATAAAGCCAAATACATCTAATGTCTTTTATATTAGCTGTTTTAAAGATAATCTATGGCAGTTACTCAAATCAACAAATTCAGGGGTCACCTGGATTGCTCTTCCTAATCCTTCAGCAAACATTATTACTAATGGATCAGTTCGTTCCTATAATTATACGATAGAAGTTTCAAAAGCTAAACCAGACTATTTATATTGTAGCGAGGATATTAATACATCTGGTAAACTTTATTACTGTAATACAAACAACAACATTTGGAATTTTGTTAGCAACACATATATAACTATGGGATGGGGGCATGGATTTGGAGTTGATCAAGCATCAAATGGTGAAGATATTGTTGTTGCTAATAATACAGGATTAAAAAAATTAAATATTTATAATGGTAATCAACCAATATCAGGACCACATCATGTTGACGTTGAAGATGTAGTATTTCATCCATATAATGTAGGGGAGATTTGGTGTTGTACTCATGGTGGAACTGAAAAATACAATGGAACAAATTGGGTGCCCAAATATGATGGCTTAGGAGTTGCTATGGTAGATAAGATGGCAACTGCCTATTCTGATCCTAGTCGTATCCTATTAGGTACCTACCATGATGGAACTATTTTGACCACATCACAGTACAATCCTACCTGGTATCCACCAACATGGGGAACTGCTATGGGTGGGTTAGATGGTCAACGACCTTTAATAAATAATTTGGATTCAAAATATATGCTTGCATCTGGACAATATTCTGCTCAATATGCTCCACTTAATTGGAAGTACACTATAGATTATTTTAATCCATCAAGTTCCACTTATTTTTCTGAACCTACCTATTGGGGTACAGAAGGTGTATTAAATAAAGTATATCCATCTATTCTATATTGTAATCGTATTTACCAAGGGTCAAAAGAAGAAATTGTAAAGAAGGATCTTAATAATAGCTCATCTAATGGAGACTATATTTCTCAGTTCAGAACTCTATTACCATATCCTGAAATAATAACTTTAGGTTTGTCAACCCCAATGAATAATAAAGACTATTTAATTGTGTGGGTTGTGGCTAGAACTGCTCCTAACGATCCCAACCCAATATCAACATATCATGCTTTTAGAACTAGAAATGTTACTAATTTATATATAATCTGGGAAGAATTAACTCTTCCTCGTCAAGCTGAGATTAGTGCAATAGAATTCGATCCCCTTAATCCAGATATTAATTATTTAGTATACACTAGATCAATAGATGAGAGTAGGTGGCCAAAAGCAAACAAATTAGTGTATAGAATTGATTATACAGATGCTACTGATCCTTCTTTTGAAGACATAACAAGAAATTTACCATTCACATATACTAGTGGGGAAAAATGTATTGCAGTAGAATCCAGTATAAATCGTGACATATATTTAGCAACAGATTTTGGAGTTTTCTATGTTAATAGTGACTTACTACTTAATTATGGGTCTGAGTGGCAAATTGTAGGTACTGATTTACCGCATGTTGTTAGTCATGGTATTGAAATTAACTTCTTTGAAAAATTATTGAGAGTTGGTACTTTTGGAAGAGGTAGTTGGGAAATAGCTTTACCATGTAATACAGGCATTGATTCATACTACATATTTTCGGGACAGAATCAGGTTTGGAATACGACTGTTCGATCAAGTCAAACTATCGTTATTGAAGATGGAGCTAGCTTAACGTTATCTCCTTCTACAAAACTATATATGGCACCCAATAAGTACATTATTGTTAAGCCTGGTGGCAAATTAATTATAAATGGTGCTTTAGTATCAAATAGTTGTGATGATCAATATTGGGGAGGAATTCAAGTCTGGGGCAAAAATAATGTCAGCCAGCTGCCCGATGCAAACGGAAATTATCCACAAGGCTATCTGGAACTTAACAATGCAACCATCGAAAATGCTCTATGTGCAGTTGACCTTTGGAAACCTGGTGATTACCTGAAAACCGGGGGTATTCTTAAAGCAACAAATTCAACTTTTCGCAACAATACTCGCAGTATCCATGCCAGCCATTATAAGAATATTCATCCTTATAATGGAAACGAAATGGACTATTTTGGAAGGGTTAAAAATTGTGTGTTCGAAATTACCGGCACTTATATACCCGATCAAACCTTTTACAAGCATGTTGACCTTGCTGATATCAAAGGTTTTAAGTTTGAAGGTAGTGATTTCTTATTGGCTCCCAATGTTACCGGGGTTTCGGAGTGGAATCAGGCAATTGCTGCTTACTCAGCTGGATTTAGCGTACAAGCCACTTGTACTTCAGCTACGCAGCCTTGTTCCACTTATGACAAGAGTAAATTCTCTGGATTCCGTTATGGTATTTACGCAAGTCACGAAGGTTTTTCAGTAAACACATTTACTGTTAATCGCGCTGAGTTTGAGAATAATATTTATGGCATTAATGTCAATGGCATTAAAAATGAAACCGTTCTGAACTCTGATTTTAAAGTGGGATACAACAGCACACCCGGATGTCCGGCAGTATCTGGGTATGGAATTTATTTGGACAACAGCACTGGTTTTGCTATTGAAGAGAATACCTTCACGAAAATGCCGAATGCTCCGGTTGCAAATTATACAGGTATCCATGTTAATAATTCTCAAGGAGTAAATGACATATACAAAAATAGTTTCTCTAATCTGAGCTTTGGTAATAGTGCATTTATGAAAAACTATTATCAGAACGCTAACTATGGATTAGAGTATCTGTGCAACACCAATCAAGGAAACTGGGCTGATTTTTATATACCTCTTGACCTCAACATGGGTAATGGCATACAGTCATTCCAAGGTAGTAATTTAACTTCATCGGGTAATACTTTTTCTCAGTCAGACAATAGGTGGCATTTTTACAATGGTGGTGGTTATGGATTAACCTATCACTACAATGGAAATGCACCATATGATCCTGACCCGAATAATGATTACTTCGAGCTTTTTAACGTATCTAAATCGATTTCAAATACGACTAATCAATGCCCCTCACATTATGGAGGTAATGGTACGGTTAGCTCAATTGTACTTAATACTCAAGATAAGCTTTTGCGCGAGAATCAATATGCCTACAATTTTGTCAATTACAATAATGTAAAAACATTATACGATCAGCTTAGAGATGGAGGTTCAACACAGGAACGCGTAAGTGATATCGAAACCGCCCAGCCACAGGATATGTGGGCATTGCGCGCCGAATTGCTTGGAGTTTCGCCACACCTAAGCGAAGAAGTATTACGTAAAGTTGCTGACAAGACAGATATTTTCACCGAAGCGGTAATTTTCGATATTCTGGCGGCTAATCCTGACGAATTAAAGAAAGAAGAACTCTTTCAATATCTTGAAAACAAAGAGAATCCTTTGCCTACTTACATGATTGATATTTTACGCCAGGTTGCCAGGGGAGAAACTTATCGAACGGTGCTAGAGAAGCAGATGAGCCTGTACCGCAAAGAAATGACCCGTGCTGCCAATGATATGATACGCAGCTATTTAAACGATTCGCTTACTGATTATAATGCTTTGCGGGGTTGGTTAAATAATTTGGGAGGAATCGAAGCTGATAAACAAATTACTGCAACCTATGTTCAGGAAGGGAACTACCAACAGGCAAGCGCTTTAGCAAATATGTTACCCACCTTGTATAGTCTTACCGGTGATGCTTTAACCGAGCATGGAAGGTATATAACAATGCTCACGTTATATCAAACTTTGCAGGCAGAAAACAGGCACCTTGATCAACTTACCACTAATGAGAAAGTATTACTTGAAGACTATGCAAACAACAGTTCAGGTTCGTCGGGTGTAGCCGCTAAAGGTATTTTGGCTACCTATTACAATGCCCAATTTGTAGATTGTATGCAATTCATTGAACCTGCATCTTTAAAGAAAGGCACTGTTTCGCCAGAAGATATGGCAAAGGTTTATGGAATGGAGATTTCTGTTAAGCCAAATCCAGCCTCAGTTTGGGCAGCATTTGATTACATTTTGCCTGATATGGATGTAACAGCCACACTTCAGATTACCGATATGACAGGAAAAATAATTGAAACCTTAACATTGTCAGGCAAACAAGGTCAAAAACTTTGGGATACCCGACCGGTTAAAGCTGGTGTTTACCTCTATATCATGAAAGTTGGAATTAAGAGCCTGTCCGGTAAAATAACCATCATTAAGTAATTCGTTTGATAATACTAACCAATGGGTTTTTGTTGATTGCTCAACAAAAACCCATTTACAATTTTTTCAATGAAAGCTTTTTTCTTGCTCGTGACGCTTTTTGCATGCAATCTTGCTTTTTCTCAACACATACAATTCAATTGGCAGGGATGTTTTTACCAGTCCGGATATGAACTTAATTCTTATGAACCAAGTATTGTTTCAACAGGTGATGGTTATATGATTCTATCACTTGTGGAAACGGGCAACATCATTCAGCCTGGGGATATGATGGAGACCGATATACGACTTGTAAAGATCGACTCTATAGGGAATTTCTTATGGGAAAAATATTTTGGAGGCTCGGATAATGAAGATGCAGAAAACATTTGTTCTGCTGATAGTGGAAACTATTATATTTTTGGTAGTACCGGCTCCGCTGATGGTGGTGCAACTATACCACCCTATTTACCAGATGGCGGTCTGTGGCTTATTAAAATAGATGAATCTGGAAATAAGATTTGGGACAGGGTCGTTGGAAATCCAATCCCTATATACGGTTATGGATCCGATTGTATTGTGACAAATGATTTAGGGCTTATAACTCGTGTAAATACTGTTGGTAATGGTGGAGATGTTAATGTGAGCTATGGTGGTTTTGATGCTTGGTTATTAAAAATTAATTCATTAGGTTCAATTGATTGGGATTTTACATTGGGTACTGAAGGTGCTGATTTTGGAGGTTCACCAATTCAAACCTCGGATAACGGTTATTTAATACCTTTGATGTGTAATCCTGGTTCAAATGGGAATATTTTATGTGATCCAAATTTGCACTCAACATCAATTGGAAGGGCTGTAATAGTAAAACTGGACTCTGCACGTAATATTGAATGGCAGCAATGTATGGGAGCTACAGATCATATTGGCTTCACCAATGCTCTTGAAGTGAATGACGGGTATATAATTGGGGGATTTGCTTCTACAAGTGATGGCGCTGTTGAAGGCGCGGGATATCATTTGGGTTATAACAACCAGGGGGGACAAACTGCTGATTTATGGCTGCGTAAAATTGATTTTAACGGAAACTTAATTTGGCAAAAATGTTATGGTGGCTCGGGAGACGATTTTCCATTACAGCTCTTAAAAACTTCCGATGGCAACCTGGTGGTGTTTGGACAAACTGGGTCCAGAAATGGCGATGTTACTGGAATTCACGCCAATCCCCCGTATCTTTACCCCCTTAGTGAAGATGTTTGGATGTTAAAAGTAAACGGGACAAATGGCAACCTGCTTTGGAATCGGTGTATTGGTAGTGTTGAGAGGGAATTTATAAACAATGGTGTTGTGCAAGTCAATGATAAAGATTATATGTTAGCTGTCAACACTATTTTTGGAAATAATGGAGATATTAACTGTTATGATCCTGAAAAGGAACATTATGTATGGGTAAGTAGTATAAAAGACACTACAAATTATATAGGAATAACAGAGCTATTAGATTTAGACAATCTAATAAATATCTGGCCCAATCCAGCTGATAACTATGTCACTATTGAATTATCACGACGATTTGAAGGGGCAGAAACAAAAGCTGAGTTATTTGACTACACAGGTAAACATCTAATGAGTCAGATGTTGACAGGTCAACAACCTATCCTAACCATTGGCACCTTACCATCAGGTATGTATATTTTAAAACTTAATTACCATGGCGTGATAAATTATAAGAAATTTTTCAAAAAATAAATTTGATATTTATTGTATATACCCTGAAATAAACAACTCTATCAACTTTTCAAAAAATACATTTTTCAAGATAAAGATTATCTATTATCTTACAATAAACGCATATATTTTATACAGGGGCGACGTATTAAAAATTTAGGACATTAAAAATATATTCATTAGACCACCCAGCCATAAGTCTTTTTGAATTTACACCGATTTTATGGTCATCTTTCTTAAGCATATTTTATGCTAACCTATTGTAAATTATGTCTTTAAAACAAAACAAGCTTCTTCTGGGCTATTTCAATATTAATAAAAATCACGGAACAACCTAGGCCATTCCGTGATTATATAAAGTTCACAAATTATTTATTTTACTATAAATTTACCAGCTACATTTTGGTGTTTACTTGTTTTATAGAAATAAATACCCGGAGTATATGATCTTGTATCAAGTATCCTTTGACCGTGTTTACCAGCCAAGGATATTTTATCAATGAGACGGCCTTGTCCATCCGTAATTTCTATTTCTATTGAAGAAACCTTTTCAGGTAAAATATAATCGAATGCTAACCAAGTAGTTGCTGGATTTGGAGACAGTTTTACTTCAATTTTTTCCTGCTGGTATGAATGATTAGAAGGAACAACAAATGAGTGTTTTAGAGCATCGTCCAAAGGTGTACAATGGCAATAATTTACTCCAACTGCATATTCTAGAATACCTTTGGCTTGTCCTGATGCTATCCCAAGATTAGTTGCAGCAATCGCAGAAAGTACTTCTATTTCTTCACTGTTGATTTGCATTATATTCCTACTTGAATTCTTCATAGCAATTTGTAAACTTTTGATATTACTGAAATTCTGATAGTCAATTATTTCTGTTTCTGACAATGAGTATAATTCAGGAATTTGGCTAAGCAGAGACATCGCAGCTGATGTATTACCACATTGTATCCAGGTATCAATCATTTCATACCGGCTATAGAGGTCAGCTTTATTGTCTAACCAGTTTAGAATTCCAGATTGATCAATTTCATCATCATTAAGTTTACTTCTCAAAATATCATTTGCCGCTACTGTTTTTTGATAATCATAGTGATTTAGTTGTTCTTGCATGATAGTTTTATATGAAGTATTGCCTGCTATTTCTCTGAGAAGCTCAATCATGTATTCAGGAAGAGGAATATCTTTTGATTTAAGGAAATCAAGAAATTTTTCATCTCGCATTTCATCTGGGTTAGCTGCAAGAATTTCAAAAAGAACTGATTCCGGCAGTACATCAGTTTTTATTGCAGCTTCACGGAGGGCTTCTTGTGATAAATGAGGAGATCTTCCTAATAAATCATTTCTAAGTTCCCACATGTTTGTCGATGCAGTAGTTTGAATTTCATCAATTGTATTAGCAGTACTTCCACCATCTACCAATGTTTGATAAACAGCTTTAACGTTATTATATGCTGAGAATCCTGTTGCAAACTCTTGCTCTTTCTGAATTAACACGTTAGAGTTTAGAATAATATTGTTCATTTCTGAACTTCCATAATGAGATGGACAAGAATTAATATTTGTTGTAGGTATCAACTGCAATCCGTAATAAGTAAATGGATCTTGGCCTGGGGCATAACAGTAAAATACTTTTGATCCTCCACCATTATCAAAATTGATGTTGGCATTTGAGGAGAAACTATTTCCTGCAGCTAACGATCCGCTTTTCTGATAAGGAGAGATAGTAGTTTCCTTTTTATTCGTAACATAGAAATCATATTTGTTTTCAATATTTGTGTTGCAAAGAAAAGTAAGACCAGTTGGAGGAAGGGTATGAGCGGGTATCGATGAATTTTGAAGATCAGCCAGAGAACTAACAGTCACTCCTTGAAAGGTATTTCGATATATCTCATTATAAGAAGGTCCCGAATTGACTATCTCAATCCCAGAGAACGAAGCATTTGGAGTGGAATTCACTTTTACAAATGTGTTGTCTTCTATAGCATATCCACTGCATCCATTCATAACTATGCCATATCCCCAGTTGGAACAATCTAGAGCGGTGCCTATTTCAAATTTATTTTTAACTACAGATACATTGTTTACTGCTTGAAGTAATACTCCATAACCATTATTTGAAAATTTACAATTTTCTACATCAACAGTATAGGATGTTTCTGAGTTAGATGCATGTACTCCATACTGAAATCCTTTGATGTATGTTTTATCTAAATCGGCTTGAGGACATGGTATGATATTTGACATGCAAATGGCGGAAATATGATAACCAGCATCAATCGAATGTATAGCATATCCTGATATGTTGTTAGTTCTACTATTTACGAAATCACAACCAGCGAATTTTATGCCTTTTACATGCCACATTGAAACCTGAGAATAGTATGGTGCTGCATTTGAAAGATAATCATCATTTATTTCAAATGTACAATTAGTAAAAGAACTAATATTATCCATTTCTTGGCCAGAAATTGGATTAAAATTTCTGTACTTTACGAATTCGATAGCTCTACGATTATTTCTAAAGGCAGTACCATTTGCTTTAATAATTCCCCCAATAGCATCATAATTATTTGGTTCCCAATTAGTAATACCATTATAAGCATACTCTATCACTGAACCATTTAACAATTCGATTGAGCCCTGTTCTACTAAACCATTTATTGAGAATTGATGGCATGAACTAGTTCCCCAGACCTCTATTCCACGCCATTGACCAATTCCTGATTTTGTGAGTAGAGAATTACCTAGATTTAGTTTTGATGCTTGTTTAACAATAACTTTGTTTTCCTCTCCTAGATAAAAAGTAGAATTTTGAACTGTCAAGGTACCAGCCTGAATAGTAAGATTTGTGTTTTCAAACACACATTGATTTAAAAGTGCTTCATATGAAGCATTTGCATAAATCACTTCTAATGTTGCACCTGGATTTGACTCAAATTTAATATTCAAACCTGCTTGAATAGTTCCATAGATGAGAATTTTATTAGTACCCCTCCTAGCCCTAAAAATTACATTATCACCAAGTTGAAGAGTGCTGCCTGGATTACATGTAATAGTACTATTATACATATCGATTCTTACTCCCGGATTAACAGTTAATGTAGTATTATTGGAGACGGTGGGGTTAAACCTTGACACCATATTAGCCTCAAATGTTGTATTTTGGTCAATCTCAGGTGCTAATGGACCTTGAACAATCAGGTCATATTCTATTCCAGCAGCTAAAGGTGAACCAATTGAGAAAGGAGTAACCCCCTCATAAGGCAATTCGAATTCCTCTCCCCATCTATAGTCGACCAGAGATAAACTATTTATCTTACCATCATTTGTTGTATTCTTTTCGTTTATCAAAAATACTTTCCCATAATCATTATTAGGATAAAAATAACTATAATCAAAAAGTAGCTTGATTGGATCAACAAGATCATTTCCTGAAGCATCTTTACCTTGAATATAATTGTCTCCGCCATCATTAATATAACCTGTATAATAATTTGGTGATGACTCAGAGTATGTTCCATAGTTTGCGAGTGGCGCTGAACCACATCCTAATTTTAAATCATTGCGATACCGTGCTTCGATTTCAACCTTCAAAACAACTTGTGGCTCATTGACCATTTTTGGTTTTAATGCACAAAACTCGTGATTTCCCCAATATGGACCAATTGGGTAGCTGGTTGTAATTAAAGGTAATGTTGAATATAGCATCCATCTATATCCATCATGATCATAATCTAAACCATAGGAATTATAAACTTTAACTGCTCCAACTTCCCAGTCCTGCATATCATATATCCCATCCAGATTATTATCATAATTGTTTCTACAAATTCCATCTCCAGTGATTTTTCCATCTGCCCCAACTGCTCCTCCCCAGTCAAACTGAACATCTTCGCAGTATCCAACAATTGCCATAGCATGTCCTCCACCAGCTTCATAATTTGTTTCATACATTACATTTTCATTAATGTGAGCACTAGGATATTTCAGCAGTACAGTACCTGATTCACATGTGACACCATAAGTTATTATACCTCCATTATTGGGAGTGTTTTCATTGTGATCATAAAGATAAATTTTCATCAGTTGAAGATTTTGTTCAAGTTTGAATTCGACTGCTGGATCTCCAGAGTAATCTTTAGGAATGCTCATATCAAATTTATATACACTTTCTAGCTTATTTTTCATAGCATTATAGTACAATTCATAACCACTAGGCCAACGCCATGCATCATATGTGTCATAATTTTGTGGACCGTCGAATTCAAAATCAGTCATTGCACCTGATTGCTTCAGAAAACTATGTACAATTTCTAGTTGAGTATAGCCCTCCCAATTATTGAAACCATGATTTAAATGATTATAGGAAAAGAATGGAGCATAACGAGTTGTCTGTTGGTTAGAGGTAAGGTTTCTTAAGCGATTAATTTCATAGGTAAATGTGCTCCAAATACTGGATACACTTTGACACGAAGCACCTGGATATTGGTCAAAAACATATACAGAAGTCGAATTATCTTTTTGAGGATAATATGGCTTGGTTGAATTATCAACTTCATTTGGAAGTACAACAGATGCAGACTGAGGAGATAAAGTCATAATAGGTAATGACTCATAATAGGTATCACTTGGTTGATACCCTGATGTCGAAGTAACAATTTGGGATTGTGCATGAATACCAGATATTGCAATGCAAGTTAATACTAAAAAGTGTTTTAGTAATTTAGTTGTTTTCATGATGAAGCTTTAAGGAATTTAACACTAAAGGGATTAATAATGAATGAGTTTTATATAATATCTATTAGATTCGACCTCTATCGAAACTATATATAAGCCGGTTAAAAATTTTTCCGTGGGTAATTTCTGTTCATGATAAGGTCCTAAAACAAAATTCTGAATCAATTTGCCATCAGTTTTAAATATCTCGATATTTGTATTATCATTAATATTGGATTGAAATATAATATAATCCTTGAATGGATTTGGATAGCAAGTTACAGAACAAATGTTTTCTTCAGTCAAATCAGGCACTGGAGTAAAAATTGTATCATTACTATAATATATGAAATTCCATGATATCAACAATAATCTTCCAATATAATCACAAGCGAACATTTGTGCGTTCAAACTATTTAATCCACTGTTAAGTGGTAAGGAATAAGTATTTCCAGAATCTACAGATTGTAATACTCCTCCCCATCCACCAGCACTTGGGTCACAAGCAAGAAATATTCTACCATCTGAAACAGTAAAGATATCACTAACTATAGTGTTAAGACTAATGTGTTCCCAAATGGTTGTAGAAAAATCATAGCGGTAAATTCCACCCCATCCACCTATTAGTAGCCGGCCCAGGTTATCAAATTCAATTGTTTCAAAACCACATTCAGTATATGGATCAAAAAAAACTGACCAGGTATTACCATTATCTGTGGAATAATAAACTTTGGGGTTATTATTACTCCAATTGTAAGTAAATCTGGAACATGCATATATTACCTGGTTAGGTCCGAAAATAAAATCAGTAATATACTCGTAGTACAATGGATTGTAAAGATTTAATACATTTTCCCATGTGACGCCACCATCGACCGATCTCAAAATTGCTTTGTCTCTGCCTCCCCCTAAGAGAAGCACACTATCGTAACCAAATTCGATGGAATTATGCTCTAAATCCATTGAAGCATCATACATCAATTGCCAGTGCTCCCCTAAGTCAATTGAACGATAAACACCTAAGCTACTTGAAACAAAAAGACTGCTATCGTTTCCTAATGTGAGTGCTCTAAAAAAACCACTTTGCATTCCATTGCTTTTAGATTGCCAAGTTTGACCATTATCGTCACTTCTAAAAAATCCGCCATAATCAGAATCCATAGATCCTATGTAGATTCGTCCAAAAGAATCTACTTTTATTCCTCTTAGTGTAGCGGTATCGCAAGAGCCTAAGAGTTGCCAAAAATTCTGAGAAGACAAATCGTATGAATAAAATAAAAGTAGAAGTATAAAACTTAATCTTGAATAGTTTATCATAACAATATATTTTATTTTTTGTGACTTCAAAATTAGCAATAAATAGAGGTATTCTAAATTCTTACTTAGAATTAGAAAAATAAAGTAACAAAAACATATTGATTCTTTGATGCATTGATTACAAAAACGAAATGTGAATATTTTTCCAGGCTACACTCGCAAAAGCGGTATTATCGTCGGAGCTTTGGCTATCGAAGGAAATATGTTTGATGGCCATACACTCGAACCGCAACTGGATCAAGTTCGTGAAATTACAGATGGTAAAATCCGTAAAGCAATCGTGGACCGGGGATACAGAGGTAAGAAGATGATTGGTATTACCGAGATAGTGATGCCTAATCCTATGAAAAAAGAGAGTTACTACTTGAAAAAACAACGAGAAGCCCGATGTAGATCCAGGGCCGGAATAGAAGGCTTAATCTCTCACCTGAAACATGATCACAGATTAATGAGAAATTACCTCAAAGGCACTGCCGGTGATGGAATCAACACATTATTAGCAGCTTCTGCTTATAATATGATGAAATGGATGAGGATGAAGAGGAAAGAATTTTTTGTCTTCATTTTTCGGTGGTTCTTTCCGGCCCCTAAAATGGTATTGGCAAATATCCAACTCTCCAGAACATTGAAAAATGTCGATCAATAAGGATCAACTAATATAATCATCGATCACATTCAGTAACCTGAAACGCCTGCCATCCCATAAATTATCTATCATGAAGTCTATGGACCAAGTCTGGTTAGTTGCACTTGGTTGGAACAATGCCTGTTTAACTCTTGCTGGTAATCTTTTCTTTGCTCTACGCCTAATGTTTAATTTCATTTGGGTATACACCCTGTAAACACGCTTATGATTCCATCCTTTTCCTTGCCTTCTCAGTCGGTGGTTGCTTTTCCAGAACCCTATTGCTGGATGTTCATCTACCAGTCTGCCAAGTTCCTGGATCACATCAGTATCTATGTTTGGCTTTGCCTGATAAGAATATGTTGAACGTGGTAACTTAACTGCTTTGCACGCCTGACGAACACTGATCTCATGCATTTCAACCAGAAAACTGGTTGCTTCCCTCTGCTCCTCAGGCGTTACAACTTTTTTGATATTAAGTCCTTTAATGCGTAATTCTCCATTCTCAGCTCTGCATACATCTTTTTAAGTTTAAAGTTTTCTGCTTCAAGCTCTTTAAGCCTTTTGACATTCCTAACTTCCAATCCGCCATATTTGGTTTTCCAGTTGTAAAAAGTAGCATCACTAATACCAGGCTCTCTGCATATATCAGCTATTTTCATTCCTGCTTCCTGCTTCTTCAGGATTGCAACAATTTGGGTCTCTGTAAATCTTGTCTTTTTCATAGAATATTTAGCTGTTTAAAATTAGTAGTTTTGGGGTTACTCTAATTTTAAATGGCCGAATTCCGGGGAAACTTACATTTTTATGACAATAAAATTAGGTGAAAATTCTATCTTAGATCACTGACCAATTTTCGCGGGGAATTATAGTTATTATTTAATTTTTTGGAACATTACGGATAGCGGGGGATCACGAAATACCAAACCCTTAGTTGTATTCATAACTATGTTTATACTTTGTCCTTTTAAATTCAAATCCTTTGATCGAAAGTCGTTTGTTAGTTTGCTCGAAAGTAATAGTATCATAATAAAGCACAGGAAATACAGGATTGTAATTATCTATTTCTCGTATATATAACCAATCAAATTCTTTATTGGGTTGACCATTTTCCTGACCAACTATCATTTTAATATTTTTCATTATAGTTGTATCATCATCATATGGTAGACAGATAAGTACTTTATTTGCAAGAATATATTCCCATTTACCTTTTGAAGCAAAACTACGATCAAGCCCTCCACCTCTTCCGGAAATATCACAAGCGCACATCCCATTTTTATGGAATTCAATATCTATCGCACGATAATCATCCACAAACCTATACGTATTTTCTGTAATAGGAATTTCATTCGAAATCCCACATCCCAGAAGAAGAAGAGTAATCGAAAACAATGCTAATGCAGTTCTTTTCATGTTCTGTACTTAGTTATTTTTCCATTCAATTGACTTATTTTTATCTTCGCTTTTAGGATACAACAATTTCCCATTTTCCCTCATTGTTGATACAGTGGCAGGATTGATACTATTAAAGTCTCTAATTTGTACATCAAAATAGTGATAAAGATCATCATTTGATTTTGACTTTGATAGGTTATACGCTTCTTTGCTATTAGGATCAAAATAATTAAAAATCAAATTGTTACTAAAAGCAAATTCAGCCTTGTAAGCATCAACTTCGTCAGATACTCCATATTTGTTTCCTTGTTCATAATTCCCTTTAGAATTCTTAGCGAAGTTTAGATCACCTAAACACAATTGTTCTCCATGTTTTGATTCATGAACAAATGAACTTGTTGATCCTGCATAATTTACATTAATGTTCTTATTGTCTATTGTGGATAATTTTGGTTCAATAGCATCAGAATTTAAATGAAAAGTAAAATCCTTGCTATCCTCCATCATGGCCATTCCATTTAATGAGGAATTTAACTCATTCAACCTGTTTAAGACTTTTTCCTTTTTCTTTTCACTTTTAGCATTATCATATTTCTTTTCAAGTGATTTCTTTTTATCTTCAACCGCACCTTTTCTTCTGTTCCATTCATCCATTGAACCTTCAGCAATTTCTTCTCCTTTTGGATCGATAAATCTAATCGGGTTATTAGTACAATAATTAAAAGGACTTAAAAATTTGTACTTTTCTGCTTTGGGGTCCACGCTATGCCACCTCCCCAGTACGGGATCATAAAACCTGGCTCCGTAATCCAACCAATTCAACCCCATTTCATCCTGATGCATTTTGCCATTATAAAGATACTCATTTTTATGAAGTATATCTGTAGCATTAGCAGTGAGACCTTTTATATTTAAACCAAATGGATAATAACTATTTACCTGTTGAACAAGTACTTCGTGTTCTACAGGTTTGAGCACAACCCTAACATTTCCCAGGTGATCTTTTAAGTGAAATTCCGGTGAGTAGCTTTCTCGTTCCATCTCAACAATTCGTCCTTCATTATTCATCACCCAAGCTAGAGTGCCATTCTCATAAACAAAATTCCCAACAAAATCTGTTGTCTTTTCAATTCTTCCTCTTTTGTAATAAGATTGTCTTAGTTTGTTTCCGAGCGGATCATAAAGGTACTCAACTCGGCTGTCTTCTGCATGGTTGATAGAAATTGGTAAATTGAAATGATTATAATTTATGCTAATGATTCCCTTATTTTTATCTGACACCAGATTTCCGTTATTATCATACTTAAACTCCCATTCATCAGGGATGTTTGGGTTAGGGATTATTATTAGCCCATTATCTGTAAAATCATCCCAATTACTTCCTGCAACATCATCATTGACTGCAATAAGCTTATTGCCATAATAATACTTTAGTTGGTCGATTGTACCAGGAGATGAATTAGGATATAGCAAGCCATTTCGCTTTATGTTGAGAATACTGAATCTATGGCCACGTTTAGCCCGGTATGTTGAAGATGGCAGATTCCTTATCGATAAAAACCTTTTCGAAAACAGCATTCGCCCGGTTGCCTTAGGACGCAAGAATTATCTCTTTGCCGGATCACACGAAGCTGCACAGCAGGCTGCTATTTTATATTCATTATTAGCAAGTTGCAAAATAAACAACGTGGAGCCTTTTGATTGGTTAAAACGCACCCTCGAAATTATCTCCGATTATCCAGCAAATCAACTGCACAAACTTCTGCCCGAGCAAATATAGCCTTTATCCTTGTGTTGGGAAAGATGTAGTTCACCGTAGGCTTACAAAACACCAGGCTTTCGCTTGGAGTTTTAATTTTCTGCTTGCTTTTCTTATTTTGGGACTCTTTCGACCGCTTAGCTTTGCTACGGATAACAGAGAAGTTTTTTGTTAATTTCCTTTTAGCCTCTTTCTCCTGATACTCACAATACTATCCGCCTTTGCTATTGTCATTCCACATTTATTATCATTATACCAATGTTCTAAATAACATATATCAGATTCTAATAGAGTTTGATTTTCATAAATGGGTGCTTCGATTATCTTATAATTCAATTCATAACTAGTTAGCAACTTAAGATATTCAGAAATATCTAAAAATCTGTGCCATCGTTCTTCGGATAAAATTACAGCACTATCAGTATCAAATAACTTACCATATTCAGAAATTGAATCTAACTTATTACAATAGAATTCTTTAAACTCAGAATCCTCATTGCAAATTGGATTACAAGATATAAAAAGACAACTCAATACTCCTATGAGTAGTAATTTTTTCATGCTATTGTGGTATTTTTTCAACTTTAATAATTGGGTCTTTTGTACTATAAGAATATGTAGTATTCTTTCCATTTTTATCAGTATATGTCGAAGAATAAACACTTCCTCTTGGAGAATATGATTCTTTCCCTCGTATTGAACCATTTACGCTGTTTTCAGAAGCCTTTCCGTTAGAATGATTAACCTTAAAACCTAAATCACTACCTTTTTCGATACCGTCTTGTGCTTTTCCATACTGTTCTTTGAGTTCGTGGATAAGTTTACCTTGTTTTGTTGCACTCCCTTTCCCCATGTCATCAAATTGATTTACATCTGCAATATCAATAGCATTGTTTTTGTAATTTCCAATGGTAACATCAGAAGATCCATAATTGACAGAAATTTCAGCGGTGGTTTTATTATCTGTTGTCATAATGTAGAGCTCACTATAAAATGCTATTGATTCTTTAGACATTTTCTTAAAGTCACCTCCACCTTTTGTTGCTCTTAAATGCAATAAATTACCCCCCTTATCACCCTTAGTATAATACACTTCAAATTGACCTCCGAGCCCACTATTAACCGTCTTTGAAAATTCAGCAGAGCTGCTTTGCCCTTTATTTCCTTTGTAGAAAACAAGTTTAATATCTTTGCCATCTGGATCAATAACATTGATCGGATTATCAGCACAATAATTATACGGGCTCATGCTGGGATACTTCTCTGCCAACGGATCCACTACATTCCAACTGCCCAAAACAGCATCGTACATCCTGGCCCCGTAATCCAACCAATTCAACCGCATTTCATCCTGATGCATTTTGCCATTATAAAGATACTCATTTTTATGAAGTATATCTGTAGCATTAGCAGTTAGGCCTTTAATATTTAAGCCAAATGGATAATAACTATTTACCTGTTGAACAAGTACTTCGTGTTCTACAGGTTTGAGCACAACCCTAACATTTCCGAGGTGATCTTTTAAGTGAAATTCCGGTGAGTAGCTTTCTCGTCCCATTTCAACAATTCGTCCTTCATTATTCATTACCCAGGCAAGAGTGCTATTTTCATAAACAAAATTACCAACAAAATCTGTTGTCTTTTCAATTCTTCCTCTTTTGTAATAAGATTGTCTTAGTTTGTTTCCAAGCGGATCATAAAGGTACTCAACTCGGCTGTCTTCTGCATGGTTGACAGAAATAGGTAAATTGAGATGATTATAATTTATGCTAATGATTCCCTTATTTTTATCTGACACCAGATTTCCGTTATTATCATACTTAAACTCCCATTCATCAGGGATGTTTGGGTCAGGGATTATTATTAGCCCATTATCTGTAAAATCATCCCAATTACTTCCTGCAACATCATCATTGACTGCAATAAGCTTATTGCCATAATAATAATACTTTAGTTGGTCTATAGTACCAGGCGAGGAATTCGGATATAGCAAGCCATTTCGCTTTATGTTGAGAATATTCCCATTTAAGTCATAAGATTCTGTGCTTTTTTTGTTGAAAACACTTTCTGAATAAAGGTCTGAAAATGACCAAGCTCCCCCGGAAAATTGGAAAAAGTCCCCTGATAATAATCTACTCAATTCATCATAAGAAAATCTATAAGCCTTTAATCCAGAAACATCGGGAGTAGAAAGTCCATTTGGTTGGGCTGTTTGCCAGATCATCGCAGAAATATTTCCATCATATTTCCCAATGTTTTCAATATTTCGATGTTCCTCATCATATAATAATTTTAGACCAAACAAATCTCCAGTTAGTCTTACTTCATCAGGGTCATTTATTTGTGTCAGCCAACCTCTAATATTATACTTATAATCAACATATTGAAGATTACTACCATTGTATGAGATCGACTTCTGAATTAAATTTCCCAGAGAATTATAAGTATTATGAACCAAATGAGAAGGAAGAGCGTCTAGAGTATAAATCCAATGAAGCAAACGACCAGTTCCATCATAAGAGTATTGTAATTTCTCAGTATGCTGTCTTGTATTACCTGAAATTTCAACTGAATGATCATGGATAGTTTCTGTGATTTGAGAAGTCAAATCTTCATAGAGGTTAGAATAAATATCAAATCCTCTAAGATGATTTTGAGTCCTTGACTGAAGAATTCGATTTCGTATATCGTAATATGTAGCGTTTGCAAGCCAACGATTATTTACTATCTTAAAATCAGCAGTTGCTAAACCATTTACATGCTTTAGATTAGATTCATTTTCTCCTAGTATCTCTGAATTAATACTAAACTGCATATTGGCGTTTTGTATAATTGGTAGGAACGCTTGCTGTGTTTTAATAAAAACTTCATGTGTATCATAAAAGTTGACTGTTAAATAACTGTCGCCACTTTGTACACTTGGGAAGCTCAAACTTGAATAATAGGAAATAGGCCCATCATAACTTAGACCACCTTTGACAAATTCCCAACAATACTCATTATTATCTGCATACCCCTGTACATCTCTATTGGCTTGTTCTGGATACTGATAAGTAATTCCAGTTATTATTACCCTTCCAAATGCATCATATTTTGTGAATAACCATTCATTAGCAGGAATCTCGTTAACAATCTTTCGCATGTTTCCATCCTGGTACATAATTACTTTGTCATTCTGATTGTAAATATAGTACTCCGGTTCCTTACCAGGAATTTGCTTCTCAGTCAGTCGTTTGCGATAATCATACTTGTAACAGTATACAAATCTTCTGGCAAACTCTGAATTTGAGTTGAAGTTTGCTTCTGGGGAAGCACTTCCTTCTGGTGAAATTACAAATCTTAATAATCCAAAATCGTCATATACATAATATGTGTCAGCGAATAAGCTCTCATTTATTACTGAACGTTTCAGTATTACCTGTCCTAACTTATCTTTAAATTCATAGCTAATAATTCCTGATTCATTCGTTGTTTTAATAATGGATAGTTTATTTGGCTCAAAGTAGCTATTCTGTATACATTCATCATCATCAACTAACCAACAAATAGCTGTTAGTGCATTTCCGGTTTTGTCATTACTTAGGTACTCATAAGAAATAAAGTGCTCACCATCTTCAATCTGCCATTTTGCTCCTGGTGCTCCGGTTTTAATTATTCTATTTAAAGGTGATTCCTCATATTCTATAGGAGAAAGTCCATGTTTGTCTTCTTCAAAATTAGCTTTATAGAAGTCTTCCAACTCATCAAGAAATGAATCATGGTAAGAACCGGAGCTTTGAGTAGTTGGGTTTTGGTAAGGACTATAATTTTTATCATCTAACCCTACATTATTGTAATAATGTGGTTGAATCCAATCCTTATATTCTGGAGTAAAATCCTTCACTACTGACTGCAAAGGCCGACCTAAGCCATCAATGTATTGGATTGTTTGTTGAGCATCGTGTCTAGCTGTTGAAATGGATAATTCGGTAGGATTAAGGATACCAATTTTTTTAACATCCCATGTATGAATATAATTCTCTGTATTTGTTTGACTAAGAACACTGATATTCACTATTAATGCAAATGACAAAAAGAAATATTTTTTCATAATATTATGGCATATCAAATTATTGTTTTTCAATTTGCTTGGTAACTACGCCAAGTAGTGTGTTAATGTTGAACCAATAAGTACCTGGCGGATATGGCGTTAAGTCAAAATAGGTACTTGGAGCATTTATTGGAGTTGGTCCTGAAATGATTGTTCCATATTGATTTAGAACTGTTATATAGTTTAGACTTAACCCTTCAACACCTACAAAATTTGTTAAACCATTAGTTGGATTTGGGAAGGCGAAAATACCATCTTCCTCTGGCAGAAAGGATATCATGACACTATCTTGAAATGTGCCACAATTGTTTGATGCTTGCAAGATTAAATTTATGCTATTGGCACCAAAGTCAACATTTGAGAAATTGTATTTAGGATTAAGCTCATTGCAATTATCAAAACTACCTGAACCAGAACTTGACCAATTAACTGAATTATAGTTAAGTGAATATGCGCTTCCCAGATTAATCTCAAAATCAGGGCTAATAATGGTATCATTTCCAGCAAATACTACCGGAACTTGATTTTCCGATACAAAAATGCTGTCTAATGAAACACATCCTATATCATTTTGAGCGATTAAATAATACATACCAGCTGAATCAACCTCCAAATCTTGATTAATGATACCGCCTGGTGTCCATTGAAAAGACTCATACGGCTGATCAGTAGTTAATAAAACGGACATTCCAGTACAGAATGAAGTGTCACTACCTGCATCGAAACTAAAAGTATCACAAGGGTCGAAAAACTGTAAAATAAATGTATCTTTTTCACCATGAGATATTAAACTTAGTGTATCTAAAGCTAATGTTGGAATTTTCAAAGTGCCGAAGAAGTTTCCAATGACAGTTATTCTATTACTACTTTCTGGTAAAATTTTTCTGCAATAGTCTTCTGAATTTCCAGGTAAAGTAAAACTAGCTTTTAAATTTCCTAAAGAATCAAATTTTGCAATAAATGAATTTCCAAAAGGGCTGAATGATTCTAATGGAATAATATTACCAAATTGGCCATTCAAATGTATTGTGTGTCCAACGCTACCAGAAATTATATAACTGCATTGTTCATCTTCTGTAATAGCATAACCATAATCATTCAAATCACCACCAATCCCCTTAATCCATTTAACACTTCCATTTGAGTTTAATATTATTACAAAAATGTCTTTAAACCCATTTGAATGAATGATAGAATTATTACAAATTGTCGAAAAACTAAAATTACCAATTATTGCTACTTCGTTTGTTCTACTCAATTTAACTGCAGAAATAATATCGTCATTCATCCCATAAATAGATTGAACCCAAATCAATTCTCCATTATGATTGAACTTAGCAAGAAAAGAATCTAAATCTCCATTTGATATTAGGCTTGTATCTTGTATAAATAAAGTATCTGAAAATGTGCCAGCAACAATTACACTACTATCATTACAGCTTATACTTGCCACATCTGATTCTCCAGTACATTTAAATATTTGGGGCTGATAAACTGTTCCATTAGGAGAAATAGACGTTAGAAATATTCCATTATCTCCAGTTTTAGAAAGGCCCTCACCAGCTAAAGCTAATGAATCACGGAAAGTTCCAACTAAGTAAACAATTTCTGATTCATTGGAGGTAACTAAAAGATTTGTGATACAAGCATTATCGCCAATGGAGTTTACGGCTGTTATCTGCCCATCTTCATTAATCAAAGCCCAATATCCACCTGAATATTTATTATTATAAACAAACTGTGAATCATACCATAAGGTATCCTGAAATAGACCTGCAAATACCAATGTCTGATTGGTTGAAGCTATTGATGAGATATTATCAAAGTATTGTCCCCCATAAGATTTTTCCCATATCAGATTCCCTAGTGTATCATATTTGGAAATCCAGGCATTATTGCTGTTGGTGGTTCTTGATTGAGTTGTGTCTCCTGGAACAACACCACTCAGACTACCTCCAAGAAAATAATGATTATTATATTTTACAATATCATTAGTATAATCCCAACCTGGATATCCGGCTTGTTGAGTCCAATTAACATTTAGCACTTGACCATAGCTAGTATAGACTACCAGTGACAATATTGCAATAAACAACTTAGTTTTCATGAATATTTGGAATTAGTATTTCAGAACAACAGATACATTATTGAGGTCTATAGTGATAATCAGTCTTTTTTAGGATGTTCAAATTTTCATCCTTTACCAGATTTAGCCGACCGAAAGGATCATACTCATAATAAGTAGGCTTATTATTCTGATCGCTAATAGAGGTTACTCCAAATAATGGTTTATATGTGTAAGATTTCATTTGTGCATCCATGGGGTGGAATCGAAGATCATCAATATATGCAGTAGATGAAGCACTTATTTCAACAACCATTGTTACTCCACTTCCAGTAAATTGATCATATTTCCCATATGGGATCTCAACTTCAAGCTGATACCAATTATTTACTGCATCTGCGGGTACGTTAGACCTGCTTTCAATTGAGTGATTTGGAATAGAAATTTTCAAGTAGGCATCTGTTCCTCCCTTAACCCAAACACTAGCTTTATATCCACTGTGCATGGGAACTGGATCATATACTGTACCTCCTGCCGAGATTACATTAAATGATCTAGTTAGTGTCGTTCCTGTTATATTTAATGATGAGTTTCCAGTATGCACATTTTCATGTGTAGTCTCAAAAATTGGGCTTGTTGAATACCACCCATTTAGCTCATTGTTTTCAAAACCAGTAAAACCACATTCCATTAAAGAAGTATTCTGAATTTCTGCTAATAGATATAACTCATCATCTGACCATATGATTGAGTTTATGGGCCCCTGGTTCAACTTATATTCCTTTAGCTTCCCATGTAAATTTGTATATTTATTGAATGAAAGCCTCTCGACAAAATTACCATCTCCAATTTTCTCTTCTACTTTCGTTTTATTAATAAACTGGTGCGAGGGTTCAATGTAGCCAAAGGTTGTTTTTATATGATTAATGTTTGTTGTATTGTTTTTCTTTGTTAGCTGTTCAACAACATAGTTAATCATATTTCTATTTTTCATATCAACTAGAATACTATTTGTTGAAAAATCATCTGGGTACAGGTTTATAGTATTTATAGTTTCATTTGTACTTGTACTTTTTGAAACTTGTGCTACCCGATTCCCTTTATACTGATAATCAGACATCGAATTGATAGTACCTTGTGTTGTATACTCATAAGTAACTGTTTGCTCTAGTTGGAATTTCCCTATTACCGAAGAATAGTCTGTTATAGTAAGGGGGTAAATAGGGAAAGTAATTGCTGGGGAATTAAACCATTCATAAATACTCATAACTTTATGCCCCATATGACAGGTCGTAAAAAAGCCACCTGCTTGGAGACATTCCCATGCACGTTCAAAATTTCCACCTGGTCTTAATTTATAATCTGTTTTTTGATTTGGCAGTTCCTCATAAGAAAGGCTAAAAGTGTTATTTTCCTTATAAATAACCGCATTTGATGAGTTCATTATTCTTTTACTTTTTAGTTTGCCCCTACAAAAATCCCTTGATCTCGTTGGAGGATAAGGGTAAGGGTTTGCAATAATATTTGATGGAGAATCATCATAATTTAGATCAGGAAATTCAAGCGAAGAAGTATAGTTAAATATAGTTTTTCCGGAATGATCAAACAACCCATTGAATTCTATTCTTTTTTCGATGACCTGCGAATATCCAATGTAAGAACCTGATGTAGATAATAAAGGATAATTTGTTTCTGTTGAGTGCACTTTAAAATGCAAAGTAGTTTCTCCTACTGTTCCAAAATTGCATAAACAAGCGTCACAATCATGCTGTTCATAGTGTTGCTCATAGTAATCCTTAATATATGAAGGGAAGTTTACCAACTGGCCTGAAGAGATCATATTATCATCAACATATTCAAAGCTAGTAACGTACCCATTGGAGTTACTATCTTTAAAATCGGTCATTTTCTTTATTCTTAATCCTCCAACTTTCTTCAAGGCAGAATAATAATTCTCATGACGTTCTTCGATGTTCAAAGAGTAAGAATAAAAATGAGCGCATTCATTAAATAATTGAGAAGGTGGAGGATCTGATACCGGATAGTGATAGAGCCGATATGTTCCATTTGGCAGCAAAAGTGATTTAGTCCCACCAAAGACTTGGGTCGAAAATTGGCTACAGTATTCACTATTCCATGTTGTCGGGGGAGAAAATGATAAAAGATCAGAATTAAGTGTCCAAACCCTTCCAGGTGAACCAGATACTCTGTCAATAAAAAAACCAATTGCCCCAATTTCCGCAAATTCAACTGGATAATCTGATAATTCTAGTTCGATATTATCAAAGCCTGCAAGGTCATTAACAGTAAATTCAACATAATAACAATTCATAAACTCTGCTGTATGATTCCCCTCATCAATTAGCATGATCTCAGATTCATAATCAAGATAAGGATAATTCATATAATTGATTGAAAAATTTATAGCTGGAATCTTGTTGAATGGATTCGGTAATAAATCTGAAATGCAATCATGTAATTCAAACTCAAACTCGCTGTAACCTCCAGTTGGATAAATTATTGTTTTAAGTGTCCCTTGTTTTGTATAATTAATATCAGGTTCTTTTTCGTGGACAATTGTTTTATCTTGATATCCTGGTAAATGGTGAAACTTAAAAGGATGCATTAATCTGTCAGGATCGGTTTCAGGACCGTTTGAGTAACCCCAATGATCCTTCCATATTGACGCTCTATTTGGCAATCCTATTTCATGATAATAATCAAGTTTATATGATTTTGCTATTTCAGAACCCATGACTTCCTTAACTTCTGATAACATCAAACGATAGGAAAACGACAATGGATAATTGCAAGGTAATGAAAAAGTATTAGTACCATAAGGTGTAATCTGTTGGGCATCAATCATCAGGTTGCCAAGCAAGTAATTGTAATTAAGATTGAAATTCTTAACTATTTCACCATCGGTATTCTTTATTAATATATTATTTAAATATTTAGCACCAATTAAATCTGCTCTTTCAGAGTTGGAAACAAATTCAATAATTGAATTTGTCGTTGTTATTCGAGATAATCTTTTACTTTTATATGACAAACGTTGCCCTGTAAGTGAGATTTGAGGCATATTATATGCCAACCAGCTAGGGAATTGATTTGGATCATAGCTAACATACCTCTTAGATTCACCTTGAATATCATAAGTATATTCCTCATCCACGTATTCAAAATCTACGGTTTCATTTTCAGGAGTTTCTATTCTGGTGAGATACCAGGTGGAAATAGTAGGATTTGTTTGTGTGGGATCTGGATCAATATCATCAAAATTACTCACAAAACCATTATTCTCCAGTTTATAATATCTGCCAAAAGAAACGACTTTTTCATATTTGTCAAAAATATATTTTATCCCATTTTCATCGATAATCTCCCATTTTATTATTAATATAGGTTTTTTTATGCAAATATCTCCTCCAACATCCTGAAATGAAATACCAGCTGGTGAAAGTGTTTTATTTATGAGTAGTTCTTCACCATTTGCAATTTTAATTGTATTATTCTTTGTAAGGTGAAAACCACCAGATTTGTTTGGTAGAGTGAAATTAAACTCGTCAGATTCAGAATCTTTGTTCCCATCAAAATACTGAAGTTTATCAAATATTGATAGACTATTTATATCTACTGGAGTACTAACATACCCATAACCAGGGAGCTCATCAGCCAATCCGTTTTGACTTCTAGTGATACAACCTCCAGCCATAAGTGACCAACCTAGTCCAACCCATGAAGACATTTCATTGACCTTTATGCCTCCGCTTTTGTAATTTAGAACGATAGGGAAAGAATAATTACCTACTTCGATATTATATATAGGGATACTTACACTTGGAGAGCCTGTATATAGACTAACAGGTGTTTTCCCGAATTCACCTAAATTTGCCGGTGTTGGAGAAGGTGGAATATTCTTTGGTAAGTCTATGAGTGGCCTATTTTCTGTTTGGCCAATTAACTTGTTCGGATAACTTATTGTGAATAGTTCGATTATTAGAACTATGCTTAAATAATGAGAAAGCTTATTCATTGAGGTGAATATTTATAAATTAATTTGTTTTCTTACAAAGACTTCTATTGTGTTAATTTCTGGATCCCAAATTTATACTAAGTTAGCTAATGGAAAGCTTCGGTAGCTACTAAAAACTAAAGTCTAATCTACACTATGAGTAGTAACAATTTGCTTTCCTGACAGATTAAACATATTCCGACTTTATACTAACTTTATAATTGTATGTGTTTGTTTTCAACCATCAAAGATCAACATCAGGTTCTATACAGTTAATTATCACGAAATTTATGTGTGTGCTAAAGTATTGGAACCTACGACAATTAAAATAAATAAATGTTTTACAATTCATTGGTTCTGAGGTTGGGATACTAATAATGATATTTCACTATTTGTTATTAAACCCTCCTCTTCATAAAAACTTCATCTAGTGGTCTATTCTACTATCGATCTTAAAATAATCTGACGTCTTAACTCCTCATTGAAACAATAATTTACCATAATTCATTATCAAAATTAAGTAACTACTATTAAACTATTATTACCAGCCTACAATTTATATTTAAATTAAATAAATAAAATGCATATCAATTATGTCTCTTATCTTTTTTATATATAAAAGGTACATACAAGTGCTTACAATAGGTTTAGTTTTTCCTGCCATCTCGATGTCTTTTGATTACATCATTAATGTCAAAAAAAAATGAACTTTATGCTGATTTACCTTTTAAAGTGAGGGGGGTCAGTATGCCGGAATGTCAGACTAAACTTGAAGCATAAAGCTGTGTTTATAGCTTCAATTTTAGGGCGGGTCAGAATGATCCGAAATGGGGGGTCAGTATGGTCCGGAATCTACACTTTCAAACCTAACTATCTTTCATCGATATTAAGTGGCATACTTTCTGCCGGAATGACAGATACTTTTTTATAAAAATTACAAAAGGAAAACTTAAACAGTTAGCTCTTTAATACACAAAAGCCCAGCACTTGCCGGGCTTTGCTGCTTTTTATATAGCTATCCTAAGTTGCAAACTTAGGATAGCTATTACCTATGAAACACTACAGACAACTGGGCTTACTTATTTTTTTACACATGCACTATCATAATCCGGATTTAACCAATAAGGTACAATCAAACCTCTTTTACTATTACCATATTTCATTATCTCCTCACCGTCATGTATATTCAGATATAGGATATACCTAGAAAAATTTTCGGGCATAGCCTTATCAAATTTTACCAATGTTCCAGATTTTATGACTCCCTTGTTACTAATACAATAATCATTTTTTAGTTCATAGTATTCAGCCCCATTGCTCTTAAGATAATTATAGGCTATTCCTATTGCTAATCCCAAAACACATCCAGCACAAAAAAAAACAAACTTTAATTTGAAATTTTTTTTCATAAAATTATTTTGCTGCAATCGTTTTATTAATCAATAATGATTTGGATTGGGCTTTCTTCTTCTCCATAACTCATCATTAGTATTATTTGTCGCTTTTTTCTCATAAACTACCTTAGTTCCGCCTCCTTTTAAATAAACCGTTGTCTTTGTAAAACCCATTTTTTCGTAATTGGTTTCAAAATTTTTAAGAACATCACGAGGGTCGTATCCTTCTCCAACTTTATCCTTCCCAATTTGCTTAAGACCGTCGGCGGATTTTGTAACACAATTATTACTCATAACAGCGTAGTCATCCTTTAATTCGTAAGCAGTTCCCCCTCCTCCGGGAACTGCCCCGCCAGTTGTTTCTGAAGTTTTACTGTCATTCTCTTTAACAAGGTTTAAGTAATAATCTATGACCTTTTGATCCTCTGCTGCTGTTGTAGATATGTTATACCCTATAGATTCTCTAATGCGTTGCTCACTTGATAAATATTTACTCCCGTCTTTGTAAACATTTAAAATGCCTTCTCCCGCACCTATAGGCCATGTTTTACCATATCTTCCAAAATCAAAAACATAATTATAACCTTTACTGTGTACTCTTAATGCCATATGCCCATAGGGATGTTCTTTCCCTTTAGAATCTGTGTATGGTTTTCCAATAATAATTTCAACGTCCTTACCATCGGGATCTACAAATATTAATGGATTATTTAGACAATAAACATATGGTGATAGAGACAAGTATTTATCAGCTTTGGGGTCTAGGACATGCCATCTGCCTAATACCGGATCATAAAACCGTGCCCCATAATCCAACCAATTTAATCCCATTTCATCCTGATGCATTTTACCATTATAAAGATACTCATTTTTATGAAGTACATCTGTTGTATTTGCAGAAAGACCTTTAATATTTAAACCAAATGGATAATAGCTATTTACCTGTTGAACAAGTACTTCGTGTTCCACAGGTTTGAGCACTACCCTCACATTTCCCAGGTGATCTTTTAAATGGAACTCAGGAGAATAGCTTTCTCGTCCCATTTCAACAATTCGTCCTTCATTATTCATCACCCATGCTAGAGTGCCATTCTCATAAACAAAATTCCCAACAAAATCTGTTGTCTTTTCAATTCTTCCTCTATTGTAATAAGATTGTCTTAGTTTGTTTCCAAGCGGATCATAAAGGTACTCAACTCGGCTGTCTTCTGCATGGTTGACAGAAATAGGTAAATTGAGATGATTATAATTTATGCTAATGATTCCCTTATTTTTATCTGAAATTAGATTACCGTTATTATCATACTTGAACTCCCACTCATCAGGAATGTTTGGGTCAGGGATTGTTATTAGCCCATTATCTGTAAAATCATCCCAGTTACTACCTGTAACATCATCATTGACAGCAATAAGCTTATTACCACAATAATAATACTTTAGTTGGTCGATTGTACCAGGAGATGAATTAGGATATAGCAATCCCTTTCTTTTCATATTGAGAATATTCCCATTTAAGTCATACGATTCTGAGTTCTTATTATTAAAAACACTTTCTGAATAAAGATCTGAATAAGACCAAACTCCCCCGGAAAATTGGAAAAAGTCCCCTGATAATAATCTACTCAATTCATCATAAGAAAATCTATAAGCCTTTAATCCAGAAACATCGGGAGTAGAAAGTCCATTTGGTTGGGCTGTTTGCCAGATCATCGCAGAAATATTTCCATCATATTTCCCAATGTTTTCAATATTTCGATGTTCCTCATCATATAATAATTTTAGACCAAACAAATCTCCAGTTAGTCTTACTTCATCAGGATCATTTATTTGTGTCAGCCAACCTCTAATATTATACTTATAATCAACATATTGAAGATTACTACCATTGTATGAGATCGACTTCTTAATTAAATTTCCTAGCGAATTATAAGTATTATGAACCAAATGAGAAGGAAGAGCGTCTAGAGTATAAATCCAATGAAGCAAACGACCAGTTCCATCATAAGCATATTCTATTTTTTCAGTATGTTGGATAAGGTTTCCTGCAAAATCAACACTATGCTCATGTATAGTTTTCGAGATTTCAGAAGTCAAATCTTCATAGAGGTTAGAATAAATATCAAATCCTCTGAGATGATTTTGGTTCCTAGTCTGAAGAACTCGATTTCGTATATCGTAATATGTAGCATTTGCCAGCCAGCCATTATTTACTTTCTTAAAATCAGCCGTTGCTAAACCATTAACATGTTTTAAATTGGATTCATTTTCTCCTAGTATCTCTGGATTAATACTAAACTGCATACTAGAGTTTTGTATTATTGGCAGGAATGCTTGCTGTGTTTTAATAAAAACTTCATGAGTATCATAAAAGTTAACTGTTAAGTATCTGTCACCACTTAATATAATCGGGAAGCACAAACTTGAATAATAAGAAATTGGTCCATCATAGCTAAGTCCCCCCTTGACAAATTCCCAACTATACTCATTATTATCTGCATACCCTTGTATTTCACTAGTGGATTGTTCTGGATACTGATAAGTAATTCCAGTTATTATCACCCTGCCAAATGCATCATATTTTGTGAAAAACCACTCATTAGCAGGAATCTCGTTAACAATCTTTCGCATGTTTCCATCCTGGTACATAATTACTTTGTCATTCTGATTGTAAATATAGTACTCCGGTTCCTTACCAGGAATTTGCTTCTCAGTCAATCGTTTGCGATAATCATACTTGTAACAGTATACAAATCTTCTGGCAAACTCTGAATTTGAGTTGAAGTTTGCTTCTGGGGAAGCACTTCCTTCTGGTGAAATAACAAATCTTAATAATCCAAAATCGTCATATACATAATATGTGTCAGCGAATAAGCTCTCATTTATTACTGAACGTTTCAGTATTACCTGTCCTAACTTATCTTTAAATTCATAGCTAATAATTCCTGATTCATTCGTTGATTTAATAATGGATAGTTCATTTGACTCAAAGTAGCTATTCTGAATACATTCGTTATCATCAACTAACCAACAAATAGCTGTTAGGGCATTTTCGGTTTTGTCATTACTTAAGTACTCATAAGAAATATAGTGCCCCCCATCTTCAATCTGCCATTTTGCTCCTGGAGCTCCGGTCCTAATTATTCTATTTAAAGGTGATTCCTCATATTCTATAGGAGAAAGTCCATGTTTGTCTTGTTCAAAATTAGTTTTATAGAAGTCTTCCAACTCATCAAGAAATGAATCATGGTAAGAACCGGAGCTTTGATTGGGTGGATTTTGGTAAGGACTATAATTTTTATCATCTAACCCTACATTATTGTAATAATGTGGTTGAATCCAATCCTTATATTCAGGAGTAAAATCCTTCACTACTGACTGCAAAGGCCTACCTAAGCCATCAATGTACTGGATTGTCTGTTGAGCATCTTGTCTAGCTGTTGAAATGGATAATTCGGTAGGATTAAGGATACCAATTTTTTTAACATCCCATGTATGAATATAATTCTCTGTATTAGTTTGACTAAAAACACTGATATTCACTATTAATGCAAATGACAAAAAGAAATATTTTTTCATAATATTATGGCATATCAAATTATTGTTTTTCAATTTGCTTGGTAACTACGCCGAGTATGGTGTTGATACTGAACCAATAAGTACCTGGCGGATATGGTGTTAAATCAAAATAGGTACTTGGAGAATTTATTGGAGTTGGTCCTGAAATGATTGTTCCATATTGATTTAGAACTGTAATATAGTTTAGACTTAAACCTTCAACACCTACAAAATTTGTTAAACCATTAGTTGGATTAGGGAAGGCGAAAATACCATCTTCCTCTGGCAGAAAGGATATCATGACACTATCTTGTAATGTGCCACAATTGTTTGATGCTTGCAAGATTAAATTTATGCTATTGGCACCAAAGTCAATATTTGAGAAATTGTATTTAGGATTAAGCTCATTGCAATTATCAAAACTACCTGAACCGGTACTTGACCAATAAACTGAATTATAGTTAAGTGAATAAGCACTCCCCAGATTAATCTCAAATTCAGGGCTAATAATGGTATCATTTCCAGCAAATACTACCGGAAATTGATTTTCCGATACAAAAATGCTGTCTAATGAAACACATCCTATATCATTTTGAGCGATTAAATAATAAATACCTGCTGAATCAACTTCCAGGCTCTGATTAACGGTGCCACCTGGTGTCCATTGATAGGTCTCAAATGACTGATCAGTAGTTAATAAAACGGTTATACCATTACAGAATGAAGTGTCACTCCCTGCATCGAAACTAAAAGTATCACAAGGGTCGAAAAACTGTAAAATAAATGTATCTTTTTCACCATGAGATATTAAACTTATTGTATCTAAAGTTAATGTTGGAATCTTCAAAGTGCCGAAGAAGTTTCCAATGACAGTCATTCTATTACTACTTTCCGGTAAAATTTTTCTGCAATAGTCTTCTGAATTCCCAGGCAAAGTAAAACTAGCTTTTAAACTTCCTAAAGAATCAAATTTTGCAATAAATGAATTTCCAAAAGGACTGAATGATTCTAATGGAATAATATTACCAAATTGGCCATTCAAATGAATTGTGTGTCCAACGCTACCAGAAATTATGTAACTGCATTGTTCATCTTCTGTAATAGCATAACCATAATCATTCAAATCACCACCAATACCCTTAATCCATTTAACACTTCCATTTGAGTTTAATATTATTACAAAAATGTCTTTAAACCCATTTGAGTGAATGATAGAGTTATTACAAATTGTCGAAAAACTAAAATTACCAATTATTGCTACTTCGTTTGTTCTACTCAATTTCACTGCAGAAATAATCTCGTCATCCATCCCATAAATGGATTGAACCCAAATCAATTCTCCATTATGATTGAACATAGCAAGAAAAGAATCTAAATCTCCATTTGATGTTAGGCTTGTATCTTGTATAAATAAAGTATCTGAAAATGTGCCAGCAACAATTACACTACTATCATTACAGCTTATACTTGTCACTTCTGATTCTCCAGTACATTTAAATATTTGGGGCCGATAAACTGTTCCATTAGAAGAAATAGACGTTAGAAATATTCCTTTATCTCCAGTTTTAGAAAGACCCTCGCCCTCTAATGCTAATGAATCCCGGAAAGATCCAACTAAGTAAACAATTTCTGATTCATTGGAGGTAACTAAAAGATTTGTGATACAAGCATTATTGCCAATGGAGTTTACGGCTGTTATCTGCCCATCTTCATTAATCAAAGCCCAATATCCACCTGAATACTTATTGTTATAAACAAACTGTAAACCATACCATAAAGTATCTTGAAATAGACCTGCAACAATCAATGTCTGATCAGTCGAAGTTATTGATGAGATATTATCAAAGTATTGTCCCCCATAAGATTTTTCCCATATCAGATTCCCTAGTGTATCATATTTGGAAATCCAGGCATTATTGCTGTTAGCAGTTCTTGATTGAGTTGTGTCTCCTGGAACAACACCTCTCAGACTACCTCCAAGAAAATAATGATTATTATATTTAAGTAAATCATTGGTGTAATCCCAGCCTGGATATCCGGCTTGTTGAGTCCAATTAACATTTAGCACTTGACCATAACTAGTACTGACGACCAAAGATAATATTGCAATAAGCAGCTTAGTTTTCATGAATATTTGGAATTAGTATTTCAGAATGATAGATTCATTATTGAGGTCTATAGTGATAATCAGTCTTTTTAAGGATGTTCATTTTATCATCCTTAACCAGTTTGAGCCGACCGAAAGGATCATACTCATAATAAGTAGGCTTATTATTCTGATCGCTAATAGAGGTTACTCCAAATAATGGTTTATATGTGTAAGATTTCATATGTGCATCCATAGGATGGAATCGAAGATCATCAAAATAGGCAGTAGATGAAGCACTTATTTCAACAACCATATTAACTCCACTTCCAACAAATTGATCATATTTCCCATATGGGATCTCAACATCAAGCAGATGCCAATCATTTACCGCTTCTGGAGGTACATTAGACTTGCTCTCAATTGAGCGATTTGGAATAGAAATTTTCAAGTATGCATCTGTTCCTCCCTTAACCCAAACACTAGCTTTATAACCACTATGCATGGGAACTGGTTCATATACTGTGCCTGCAGCTGATATAACATTAAATGACCTGCTTAGACTTTGTCCTGCTATTTTTAAAGAATAATCACCTGTATGCACATTTTCCAGTGTAGTCTCAAAAATTGGACTTGATGAATACCAATCATTTAACTCATTGTTTTCAAAGCCAGTATATGCACACTCATTTTTTGCAGCATTTTTTATTTCACTGATAAGAAGAGATTTATTAATACCATATATAAAACTATTGACTAAATTGTTATCTTGAGTAAATTGATTCAAGTTTCTCTTGAATCATAATGGTCAAGTGTTATTCGTTTTTCTTCAGTATTGTCGCTGTTTATTCTATAAATTTCTCTAGGAAGCTTTAATAATGGATTAGATGTGTTCCCCCAAATAGTCTTTTTGCCAGATATTAAATTATTTCCATTATACTCTTCTATTAGAACCGGTGTTCCAGTATTGTGAATACTTATCATAAAATCATCAATTTCTTGATTTATAATATGATCGGTAGGATAGTAAAACTTTGATAGTAGAGTTTTCCCATTAGAATTGAATACTTTCTTCGATTTCAACAATCCCTCTTCATTATAAGTGAAATGTTCGATTGTATTAAAAATGTTTTGATCAAAGTAGTTTTCAGTTATAACTTCCTTCAGGTAACTCTGGAAGCTATGAATTGTATAAATATTATAACCAAATTTTGAAGCTGTATAATATTCAACATTTTGAACATAGTAATGAGTATTATCAGGAAGGCCGTAGTTATAGAAATTCCAACATGGAATTCGCTCTCCAATTGAAAGTAATACTATGCTTTGACAGTGGTATTTTGGGAAAGGTTCAATAAAATCATAAATATATTTCTTTGTTTGTAATTGAACATTTTGATTATCAAAAACTTCCTCTTGAAAGAGTTTGCCATTTTTTAAATCAGGAATAGCGGGACAATCTTGTTGAGTTTTATTCTCATTATTATAATAAAAGAATACTTTTTTGCCCCAATTATCACTTTCACCATCTAATTCCAATTCTTCGACTCGCCCATATCCAACTTGGGTCCCACCCGCTGAACCAAAATCATTCCCACTAACAGAGATTCTTTTAAAGAAACTAATATTCTCATAAATAATTCCATCTGTAACATAAAATATATCTGAACTACTGCCTTTATACATTTTTAATGGTCGAAAGTGATTGAGTAGTTTACCATCACTATAACTTAATATCTTGTGATTTACTAGCTTACCAGTTTTTGTGAAGTTCTTAATACTTTTAATTCTCAATCCACACTGAGTACTTACTGTGATATCAACATCAGTATCATCATAATAATTAAAGAGGGAACTTACTCCTAAAGCATAATTTAGTGGGTTGTTCAATGCATCTGGGAAGAACACCTCGACATGATAAACTGTTGTTGGGTTAGAATCATAATCGACTCTTTTTCTTTCATCCAACCAAAATTTTCCACCATCATTTTCAAAAGCAGCATTAGTTACAGTACTTAGATCCCAAAGTTCTAGGATTTCTTCTTGAACAACACTATTGACAGTCTTAGTTTTATAGAATTTTATATAACAACCTTCCATCTCGACTCTTGTAAGGGGAGTTATACCAGGTTGTCCCATTCCATTATTTATTTTATTTTCAAAATGAATCGTTGTTGACTTGCTTAGAGAAAATGATTGAATCGTATTTGAGTTCGAAAGATTACTATTGTCTATGATATAGTATGTTTTAAATATATTCTTTGACTTATCTGGAATAAACTGATTTGTGAATGAGTTTGGTTCATATTCAAATTCAGTAAAACCTCGGGTTGGATAGGAAATACGTTTGAGAATATAAGCATCAACCTTTTCATTATCTGTAAACCGATCAGCACCCTCATAAGGGAAAATATAAGGATTAATTGTGGTTGAATTTACTAAAGTAACTTGATAATCTGGATCATATGGATAATCAAAGTAATCCAAATTTGGAAGTAAGCATGAGTTATTTGCGCCATTATAATACCCCCAAAAATCTTTAGCATATGAGCACTTCATTGGCATTGTAACAGTAGTATTATATTCAAATAAATAGGGTGGATTACTATAGTCTGAAGAACCAGCATTGTCGTATCCAATTTCTTGTAATTCCGTCAATTTTAATCTTTTACCATAATTATCAAGATGTTGCCAAATATAAGGATCATAAGGAACTCCTGTTGTTGAATAAGGGAAATATTCGTATTGAAATTCAAAAGATTTAATTTTATTATTTGAAATTTTAGATATGATATCAATGGAACCTAGACGCTTTGCGTTGTCACTATCTATATCTTCACGGTCTTCCAAATTGAAATTAATGATTTCTTCTGGAGTTTCAATTTGTGTCAAAGTCTTAATTTCATGATAAGTAAAAATATTTTGACTAGTCACTGGTGGGCTACCTTCAAAGGAATTTAGGAAAGCAGTTTCACTCCGACGCAACTCCGTATAAGTATGATTGCTATAATTGAAGAATATATTGTCTCCATTTAAGAGGATTATCTTACTTATTTTATATACTTTACCAGTATATTCATAGTTTATCCCACCATTTGCAGTCTCAATTGCTCCAAATTGATATTTAGTCCCATCTAATGTTATTGCCTCAATTAAATTATCATTTATTTTTTGAAAATAAACTTGCTCATTTCTATCTATCAAACGAATTTCATGAGTTTCAGGAACAATATAAAATTTACCAGAGTATTGACCAAATGAATAATTATAAATATCAGGTTGACCATACCCTCTTTGAACCTTATCTACGCAGCAGTATGGATCACCAACTTCATCATCATATTCTGAATAAAAAGGATCCCCACAATCCTGGCCATTCCCTGAGGTTTCCCTACCAATCTGATATTCAAATCCATAATTTTCATAATAGCTAAATCTATTTTTAAATATATCTGCTCCTGGAACACCTTCACATTGATTTGGATAATCAATTTCATCATTCTTTCCGCGCACTTCTTGAATAATCATTCCTCCAGGAGATAAATCCCAACCTAGGCCTACCCAAGTAGCTTCATCTTCTACTTTAATGCCTGAACTGTTATAATTTAGTATTATCGGAATCTCAACAGCACTATTCTTGATTGAATAAAGAGGAATAGATATATTAGATGTCCCAGTATAATAACTTACAGGAATATCTCCAAACCTTCCAAGCAGTGCTGCTTCAGGAGATGTTGGGATATTTATTGGTGGAACCAAAATATCACTTGATTGCGAGAATAATCTTAATGATGCAAACAAAACGCAGATCAAAGAGATTGCAATCTGGGTAAAGGCAGTTTTATTTGATAAAGGTAGCATTTAACAAAATATTAGATTACAACTTTTAAAGAAAAGTACGATAACTATATCGCCATATTATCATCTGAAGAAATTCTAGAGTAGTATAAAATCGTGTTCAAAAAGAATTTATGTGGTTTATATAGTTTTTGTTAAGCAACTTCAAATACACTTTAGGTTGAGTTTCAATAATTTATTTATTAAAAATAGAAACTGCTTTATATTCTAACATGGCTATGAGAATCATTAGAATATCAATCTGTTAATTATTCTCTTTTACAACATTGTTTTTATTTACAGGATTTAAGCTGAACCCTACTTACAGATAGATTTGTAAGAAAAATACAAATAACAATTACATTAGCTATAACAAAAACATTTCCAAACTTGAAGTACAATTGATATTTTAATTGAGCAAATATAATAATCATTATACATAATCCATGCTGTAATTGTAAATTCTCTCTAATATAGAATTAGACTAAATATTACATTGGTTGTGCTCAGTAAGTTTATGTAAATGTTTTGCCATTTATTCGTCGAAGTTAGTGATCATATTACTATAAGTAAATTACTTTGTCACAGAAAGATACAAACAACATAGATTTATGCTTAAGTAATAGATAAATTAGTCAGCTTCAATGCGAATCCTTTCTGATTTGCTTCAGAATCTGGCTAAGTCATTTTTGGATGAGGATGAAGAGGAAAGAATTTTTTGTCTTCATTTTTCAATGGTTTTTACCGACCCCTAAAATGGTATTGGCAAATATCCAACTCTCCAGAACATTGAAAAATGTGGGTTAATAAGGATCAAGTAATTATTATGAAAAAATACTATTTTTCAATTAGTTTTTTGATTTTACCCTATAATCTTAAAACTGTTTGCAGTTAGTTTACTCTTTATTCACAGTAAGCTTACGATATGTTGTCGATATGTTCACGATATGCATGACATTGCACTGATATTTTGATAAAAAAACTGCTTTTGACTGCGTTTTTGCATTTTTTAATGATTTTCTATTTCTTCAGGCCGATAATTTCTCCAATTTCATCTTCCATTTCTCCCAATCAGGCATTATTTTCGCCTGTAAATCAATAAAACGTTGGGTATGATCATGGTGAATAAGGTGGCAAAGCTCATGAATGATAACATATTCGATACAACCTCTTGGTGCTTTGATTAATTCCGGATTCAAAATGATTTTTCCTTGGGGTGTGCAGCTTCCCCAGCGGGTTGGCATATCCCGAAGAACAATGGAAGTGGGTTCAACATTGAATAATTTGAACTTTTCGATATATGGTTGGGCAATGGATTTGAATTTTATCCTTGCATTATGCAGATACCAGTCTAATACCAATTCTTTGGTTCGATTTTTATCAGATAATGTGACTTCAATAAACCCTGCTTTAAGTTTTACCCCTTCAACTTGGTCAATATTGATTTTCAAACGGTACTGCCGGCCTAGGTATAAATGGGTTTCACCACCAATATATTTTCTTGTGGGTGTTTTGGGGTGAAATCCTAAGAAAAAACTTTGTTGTTTAATAATCCAGGGCGCCTTCTTCCTGATTTTTTCCTTGATCAATTCGATTGGAGTATCAAGTGGAGCCCTTACCAGGACATCTAAATCAGAAGTTACAGTAATACCAAGTGATTTCCGGTCGGCATATTCTACCTTGAACGCGATTTGTCTTGATCCCAATTCAATGCTATCATTCATTACTTATACCGGATTTTGGCAACATCAATGCACTTTCCTGCAATTTCATCCATTTCGCTGAATGAAAGGTCTATATTGAACTTGTCCCGGACTTCATCAATAAGGTAGTCGCCAATTTCAATCTGGAGTTTGCCTGTTATATTCGTTTTATACTGCCAGTCAATTATTGATTTCCCATTATCCAGGACGGCATCCCCGATGAATCCGTCGATGTTGAGAGCGGACTGTGTAGATATAGCTTTCAGAACCAAATCATCCGTCACTTTTGTGGAAAGAGCTTCCAGGCACAAACCATAAAAAGCTTTAGCAATATCTTTATTTGCCAGTACCTCCGGTATATCACTATCGGTATGTGATAAAACAGCATCCATGATTTCCTGAACCTTATTGAGATACTGGGCTTCATTTATTCGCCTGGCTTCATAGTCAGCTATACAATCCTTAAGCAATTCTGAGAACTTTTTATAGAAAGCCGGATCTTCTTCTATCTTCTCCGAAATATGCTTTGATGTACGACTTGCAATCTTATCTGCCTTGGCAGCTTTGCCTGTTGTTTTTTCAACTTCCAGCTGGAACTTCTCCTTTTCAAAAATATCAACCAGGTCGGTGATTGGTTCCACTGTATCAGTAGTAATATGGGTGTCGATAAGCTTTTGAATCTGTCCTTCGTATTGCTTGTAATCAATGGTGTCACTATACCAGCTGATTACAGCAAACCTAAGTTTCAGGAACATGTTCAAATCATCATTATACCTTTTAATGGTTTTTTCATCGACCGTTTTGTAAAACTGAACAGATGACATTGCCATCTTTAGACCTTTGGCAAATATTGCCAGTTTATCATAGAACAATACCCTGATTGCTTCATCCTTCAACAGGACCTGGTAGGCTTCTGCATCACGCTTATTAGCAATGGTTTTGAAAATATCCCAAAGTTCTGAATGCTTTTGTGGAAGCTTTCTAATTTCCTTTTATTAATTTACCAACTCTATAATATTTCTTAGTGCAATAATAATGTTTGAGAGTTATTCAATAACAACTGCAAAACCTATTTGACTGGGTAGGAGTCTATGAAATCTAATTAATAATTGAAAAATGGACCATGCGGAGGCCTTTGTGGATGTTCTGAAGCTTTAGGAGGGTCAGGTTTAGCTGAGGCTGACTCTTTCTTCTTTTGGGTCCAGCTAGTTATTAATGCAATCAATGCCGGTATTAGGAGCAATAGTATGGCTCCCCAATTTATGGAATTATCTTTCTTGTACTTTGCTTCTCTTTGCTCCCGTTCCCTTTCTGCTTTTTCTGCCTTCATTTTTTTCTTTTCCTCGTCCTGGAGATCGGCTATGCGTTTCTTGAGCTGTTCATTTTCATAGGTTAAACTATCGATAGCATTCAAGTATTCTTTTTCTCTTTTATGAAAATCACTCTGGATCCCATCCAAGGACATTTGATAACTTCTTTTGGTCTTGACACTTCTACTAGCCAAGGTTTTATGGGAATCAGAACAGTAAAGTTTTGAATCTCTCTGTGCTTCAAATTCAACACCACAGTATGCACATTCTTTTATCAACATAGTAATCTATTTTAGTCTGGAATCAAATCTCATTGGGGCTACAAAACACGACTTTTATGGACCTTTTTCTTATTGGGGTACTATTTTATTGGCCCACAGTCTTTATGGGTTTTGGTTTGTGATCTGAAGATCCCAGCTTATAAATCCGCCTGGCATTTGCCTTGAGCATCACCTCATCACATGCTTTTTTTTGAACTTCATCAGAAAGTGATTTGTCATCAAGCAACCATTGATCTATCACCACTTTTTCGAAAACAAGACTTTTGTTATTGGCCTTCCTAAAAGGGATCAATTGCTTGTTTGTCCAGGAATAGACTGTTGCTACAGAGTATTTTTTGCCAGTCTTCTCTTCCAAATACTGTATCAGACCGGCAACAGTCATTATTTTGGGTGCAGGGGTTATCAATGCGGCTGAACCAATCTTCTTCATCAGTTCTATTTGATTTCCCTCGATTCGGTTTAGTTGCCTCATTATTTCTTCAAATGGATTTTCCATGATCCTGAAATTTGAAGCTAAAATAGAATGGCTTTGGGGGGCGACTATGGATGTATTGATCAAAGTCGCTTTTTTGAAAATCCATCAAAATGACCAATGTATTGCCCACTTAAGGATTCAGACAAGTATCCAAGGAAACTTTAGTCAACAGAAAGTCTTTAAACAGCAGTATAATAACAGGAAATGAGTATTACCTACTCAGGCATATCAGAAAAAAAGTCTAAATAATTACGCTCAATCAACTCAAGGTTTTGACTTGTATAACCAGTTGGTGATAACGTATTCAATTTGAATGTATTTTTCAATATTCTCGCCAATTCTGCCGAAGAATTACTATCCCGCACATGACCTTTTTTTATGCATGTTTTTATAAAAGCCTGAAGAAATGATTTTGATGCTCTACCTCTAGCCCAGGTTCCATCCTGGTTAATGAGGGGTTTGTCAAACTCATAATTAATCTTTGTTTGATAGTATCGAATTACTCGATTGTACGAAGCAAATGACCCAGCTCCTCCTTCCCAAATATCAAGCAGGCAATTTATTTCAGGCATGGAAGGTGGCAGATTTAATGATTTTACAGAGTTGTAGGTTTTTGTTATTATTTCCCTGGTTTTGGATGGATGCTTTTGAATTTTATTTTTGAGCTCTTCAAGAAATCCGATAAAATCAGGTACTTGTCGGAATACGTAAAATGAAGTGATATTTTGTATAATTTGAGTATTTCGGTTTAATGTCAGAAGTTCTGGTTCATATTTTTCTAGTGCATCTATTAATTCTTTGAAGCAATCAATATATTCATCTATTATCTTGATAACTGGATAGGATGGGTTAAGGTGTTCAGATAATATTGAATCAAAAGACATTTTGAGTTCCGATATCATGGAAGGATAGGAAAGGTCGCTATCAGTATATTTTTGCAACCAATTCATTTCAAACGTTTGGAACCAGTTATACTTCTTATTATTGTATGCTTTAATTTCATCTATATTATGTGGGTAGATAGTCAATACAGAACTATTGTGGTTGATGGATTGATCCTGGCTAAAGACGTCAGGAACTAAGTTCCCATCCTCATTATATATTGTATCATAAAAACTACTTTTTACAATTGGTAGAATTTCATTCTCCCAAAATCTAATCTGTTGTTCATAAGATTGAGGGATATCTAGTGGATTTAATGCAGAGGTTAGTTCCTGAACTAGCACATCATGCAATTGATGCCATTTGGAGCAAAGGATCCTGGAAGGAAATTGCAAACATGGCATCTGCATCCTATCACACAATAAGTAATTGTACGAATAGATCTCTTTAGGCCAGCATTCTGGCACATCACAATAGTATATTAGTGGTGAAATCTCCTCACTATTACAACCCGTTTCTATATCTGAATCGATTTTTGATGAAAGCCGGTTTATTATAGAATCGACTTGCTCCAACCTTTGGGCTAAGATTTGAGGAAAGGTACTGGCTTTTGACGTCACAGACTTTTCTATATTTTCGTTACTATCATACTCCTCTCCATTCGAGGAATTTGACATGGCTTGATATTCACACATCATTTCAATTTATAGAGTTGATCGGCAAATTTCCGTTTGATATCGTCCTCGAAGCTACCTAGATAGTTTTGAGTAGTGGTGATGTTTGCATGACCAAGAGATTCTCCGATTAATTGAGGAGAACTACCCAGATTCAGCATAACAGTAGCAAATGTATGGCGAGCTGTCATTGTGGAGACACTCATCTCAATCTCCAGTTCAACCGCGATTCTTTTCATATACTTATTGATCTGTTTGGTTGCCTGATGAATCTTAGCCCTTTTAACAAGGGGTGTTGAAGGGTCTTCGATTATACCAAAGATATGTGAATCTGGTTTTTGGGGTTTAGTGCCCAAGCTTTCGATGATCTCCCTGACAGGTGGTGTCAACATTACTTCAATTTTCTTTAGGTTCTGCTTTGAAGTATTTATGGTCTTTCCTCTGTAGAAATAGAATCTGTCTTTTTCGATGTCCTTATACTTAAGATTAGCGATATCATTGATGTTCATTCCATTACAAAGATAACTGAATATCCATAGTTTGTGTGCCCAGTACTCTGTTGTGCCAGGAATAGATTGGTAGGTCAGTAGCTTTTGTACATCCCTGATTTTTAGTGCTTTTTTAATGTTTCTGCCTGAAGGAATTACATATTTTGTCCGACCAAAAGGATAAAATTCCCTAGTGATAATTGATTCCTCCAAGGCTTTATTGAATAATGCCCTTAATGACCTCAAATAAATACCAACTGTAGTGCGGGATCTTCCTCTATTGATCATCCAGGATTCAAATTTCTTTAAGAGTTCAGGAGAAACCTCATGGAAGCTGAGACTAGACTTCCCGTAGAATTCTTTTATTGCATTCATGCTGCATTCATAACTTGAGGCATTACCGATACGGCCCTCCAACCTCATTTCATTAATTACCATTTCATATTGATGAATAACATCTGAATCATCTCCGCTGGAAATCAGGAATTTTCTCTCGAAGGCATCAAATCCAAAGATTGTCAGTTTATCAATCACCTGATCAGCCTTCTCCTGAGCGGCAATCATCTGACGCTTTTTCTCTTTGTTCTTTCCTCTGACATCCTCTGAGGAAAGCAATTCTTTAAACTGCTTTTCCGATAATGATAATCCGATAGGGTAAAGTCGCTGTTCCCTAGTATAGGTTACGCGTAATTTGACCGGGTACGTTCCGTCTGATTTTTTTCTGCGAGTATCCAGCAGGATCCGTGTCAGTGGCATCTTATTTTTCATCGAAATAAATTTGCATACAATTTGCATACAAATATAGAGAAAATATCAAAACATATAGAAATAATATTTATAAATATATTTTTTAACTACCTTTTATAGAGTTACTTATAACAGTAAATCAAACTACATTTTTTATTCGCTGGGTGTTTGGGCTGAAAGAATTGCCCGATATCTTAAAAGATGGCATGTGGCTGCTTTCTGGACTGGTTTTGCATTCGATGTTTCGGGAACTTTAGCAATGACTAAGCTGGCAGATGGCCCATTCAACCTGATGGAATTGCATACGCTTACCGGGCAGATTGCTCTATGGCTCATGCTTGCCCATGCGATCTGGGCAAGCTATGTTGTCCGCAAAGGAAGCGAAAAAGCCCTCTCAGGGTTTCACCGGTATAGCCTGGTAGTCTGGATGATCTGGCTGATTCCCTATTTCGGCGGGATGATGATGGGTATGGCGGGATGAGAACTAACGAAAGGATCAGGCAAAGCAGGACAAGGCGAGAGAAAATGACGCCAAATATGCATTGTCCCGTTTATCGGGGTCTGATCATTTGTTCCCATTTGCCTTTCCCGTTTCTATCTCCGGACTTCCGGATCACTGATCGATACCCCAATTCGCTCTCCTTCCCTGATCTCCGTTTCATAGCCTTTTGAAGTATTAATCAACAGATCCTTATCGATGTTAACCCTGTTTTTCTCGAACAGCAGCGCCACCGTGGATCCCCCAAATTCGAAATACCCTTTCTCTTCCCCCTTTTTAACATCATCCCCGGTATAGGTCTGCACAATGCTTCCAACCATTGTTGCACCTATCTCAGCCATCACAACATCTCCAAACATGGGGTTTGAAATGATGACATATTCCCTTTTGTTCAGGCAGAAAATTTCAGCCATTTTTCGCAAAGCCAAGGGGTTAACCGAGTAATAATCACCATCAATCCGGGTGACGGGGGATACACTTCCGCTAATGGGGAAATGGAAACGATGGTAATCGGGAGGGGCAAGCCGGATGATTACCAGGGTACCATCAAAGTAATTTTGAGCAAGGCGGGCATTATTCAAAAACGAAGAAATATCGAAGCGGTATCCTTTGATTATAAAATCGCTGTTGCTGATATTGGCGTAGGCCAGTACTTTCCCATCGGCAGGTGACACTATAACAGTTGAGTTGGTATCCACCGGCCTGGCAATATTCTTTAGTTTCCGGGTAAAGAAATCATTGAATGAGTTGAACTCCTGTTTTTGGGCGGCACTCATGTCGATATCAAATTCATCAACAAAAGGTTGTATTTTGGAGACAGATGAAGGATGATCCATTCTATTGCCATAAACAGTCGATACCACCTTTCTTTTGGCCAGCGCCCACAATGTTGCTTCGCCTGCCGGATTATTATACAGCCACACCAACCACTTTTCGCCAGCTACTTTTTCTGTTTTTAACAAACCACTTTGCCTCTCATAATATTGGATAGGAGCTTGTGGGGGCAACGGATATAAAGCCAGTATGGCAATGACAGCAAGCAATAATAAAATGATCCCCCACCTCTTTTTAGTTTTTGAAATGTTCATCTGCTTGCTGTGTTTGCCTTGAAGAGCAAATATAGTGCAAAGTCCAATTAACCTTAGGGTGATCCCCTTTGGTTGGACAAATCGGATCATATAACCACCTTCTGCCGATTTTGGTTGACCACCTTGGTTTATTAACAATCAAGAAATTGAGCTGGTCTGGCTTTCCCGGCGAAGGCTGGTCAAAGTGAGCGTTTTTTCCACTCAGGTCTTTAAACCCGGGAATAGAAAACCGGAAATCGATCTACGAATTTTAAGTTTTAACCGAAAATCGCACATCATTGTTCGAACAGGAAAACCACTTTCAAATAATCATTATTTTTGAGCTAGTCAACCCTCAGATAAAATGAACAAAAACAGGTTAGAAGCATTCAGTGACGGCGTTCTCGCTATTATCATAACGATCATGGTCCTGGAACTTCGTCCCCCGACCGATACTTCCTTCGCTTCCCTTCGGCCTCTGATTCCAAAGATCCTTGGCTATGTTATGAGCTTCGCATTCATTGGAATTTACTGGAACAACCATCACCATCTTCTGCATACTGTTAAAAAAGTGAACGGTGGGATACTCTGGGCAAACATGAACCTCCTTTTCTGGCTTTCACTGATCCCTTTTACAACAGCCTGGATGGGTGAACACGGTTTTGCTGGCCCTCCCGTTGCATTGTATGGGATCGTGCTCCTGATGGCTGCAGTTGCCTACTATGTTCTGGTTCGTTTTATCCTTTACAAACACGGGAGGGATTCGGTTCTGGCCAAGGCAATCGGGAGCGACTTCAAAGGGAAGATATCAATAGGAATCTATGCCATTGCGATCCTTTGCGCGTTTATCCTTCCCTTGCTGGCACAGGTGCTTTATGCGCTGGTGGCGTTGATGTGGCTTATGCCCGATATGCGGATTGAACGGCTCCTTGAGAAGGAGGAATGACGGGTATCAGATGAGGCCGCTTCATTTCTCACAGATTTCCCAGCTTCCTCGTGACTATAATAATGAGAACAGGTCAATAGCAGTATTTAACTGCATACCAAACCGCCACTAACTCTTCTATCGTAACTTCTCCATCAATGGTGAACTCTATATCAGAAGTATAAGAAGAGGTTCCACTATAAACCTTGCCATCTTTTATCGTCGCCAGAATGTCGCTGGTATAAGAAGAAGTTCCCTTGTAGATCTTGCTGTCTTTGATGGTATATTCTATATCCGAAGTATAAGCTGATGTTCCTCTGTAAACCTTACCATCAGTTATAGTATAGATCACATCGCTGGTATGTGTGGAATTCCCTTTATAAACCCGATTTTTTGAAACATGACAGAGAATGTCCGAAGTGTAGGAAGATGTATTCTTATATACCTTCCCATCAGTAATAGTGCTGATTATATCCGAACTGTAGGTGGAAGTGCCTTTATAAACATTGACTTGAGCTGTAGCTGCAATACTTAGGGCAAGGACAAGTAAGAACAATAAGATTACTTTTTTCATTGTATGCCTTCCTGAATCTCAGATGATAAACTTAAATAAAATCTGGGAATGACAAGCATTGTTATACTGAATCTTTTCAGCTTCCGTCAGTTGACGAATCGCAAATCTGCTAAGATTCAGCATATCTGTAACTTTCTCCTTTACCCGGACTTTTAAAGCATCAATATGGACCAATGACTTCAGTTAAAATATTGTAAGAGAAACCGAGATTATTTGTCCAATCTTTAAACCCGATGTTTTCAGGGTTCAAACTAATGGCTTCAAATAAATCCCCCCCTATTGACACACTCTGGGACATGCTTGAAACTTTCCAATTGGAGAGTTTTACCGAATAATAAGGAGTAGCTTGTCCGGGCACATACATTTTAAATTCAATGCCCCCAACCATTGAACCCAAAATCATCGCTTTAAAAAAGTGAGTGGAATTGTAATCCTGGGTCTTGCTAAAGGACACGTCCTGAATACTGACACTGTTTGAAAAACCAGCATTTGACCCCCCAAAGGACATAGCAGTTACCTGGTAAACGCCCGGACTAAATGAACCTGGGCCAAAGAAAGAATATGTAATTGAATCGCCATATGTCCCTGACAATGCACTTGCACTTGTCAGTGAATTCCATTTGGCGCCATTATGAAAGGCAGGCGTTTTGGTATTTATGTCATAAATCATCAATCCGGCGGAAGGATTGCTTACAGAACCGGTATCGTTTACACGGGGCAGCAGGAGGCCCTTGTCTGGACTGGTCAGGTCCAGAATGGAATTAGAACTGGGGTTCAAAGTACCAATGCCAACTTGAGCAGTGGCTACCTGGGCTGCAAATAAAATGCAGATAAAGATATATTTCATAATTGTATGATTATTGTTGCCTACTCTGAACAGTTTTCGGCTTCCCCTTTTTTTTATTTAATTTCCAGTTATTTAATGATTTTGAGTACTTATATGCAAATATAGTTATTTATATTGATTCTAAATAAAAAACTTTTTATCTAGAAATCAATACAATACTCTATGCAACCCTTATCAAGGTTATCTGAACTAATCAATGGAACCATCATTTACTTCAAAACACAGGACGGCCTATTGAAGGCTGTTTTGAATGTGGTTATTCCAGGTCAGAGGCAATTAAAGTGGGGAAATTCATCAAAAAACAAAAATCATGGAAATTAATTGAAGCGATGATTAATGGAAAGTCCTTTTAAAGGAATCCTCGCTGAGCTGGTAACTAAAAAACAATTTGATGGAGCAACTGACAAATCAGAGGGCCTCAGGTTCATTTGTAGTTGCGGGAATGAAGGAGGTGCAACAAAGACGCGGGTTTAAAGCTTTAAGCAATGAAACCTGTCCTTGTATCGCACAACTATGTGAACAACGCACAAAAGACTCATATAGAATCTTTTACTCAGATATCCCCTCTTCCCTCTTCAACTTAGTAAACACAATAATCAAAAAGCTTACAAGAAAGAAGCCTGACAGTAACAAGGCACTGTTCCTCATACTTCCGGTAACATGTTCGATCAGGCCGAAACTCAGCATGCCAATAACGATGGCAAGCTTTTCTGTACTATCATAAAAACTGAAGTAAGAAGCGGTGTCTGATGTGCCTGTTGGGATCAATTTGGACCAGGTGGAGCGTGCCTGCGACTGGATGCCCCCCAATACCATTCCTACCATCGCTGAGAGAATAAAGAATTGCATTTCAGTGTTCACCTTATAGGCTGAAATACAGATGAATATCCAGATACCCAGCATCCACAACAGGGATGTCCTGTTTCCGAAACGGGATGAAACACGGCCGAAAATAAATGCCCCGAGAATCGCCACTGCCTGAATAATCAGGATGGTCATAATCAGTTTCGAATCGGTGATTCCCAATTCTGCTTTACCGAACAAGGATGCCACAATGATGATCGTCTGTACTCCCATGCTGAAAAAGAAAAAGGCCAGCAGGAAGCGCGACATGGTTTTATGTTGGTTGATATAGCGAAACACTGCTGATATTTCATGAAAGCCCTTACCCAGCAGGTTTAGTTTGAAACTTACCGGCCTTCGTTCTTCACGGAGATAGTAAAATGCTATCTGAGCCACTGCAAGCCACCAAATACCGACCAGGACAAATGAAAACCTTACAGCTTCGAGTCCATCAGCGAATCCAAACCATTGATAATTCTGAAGAGTGATAATATTAAAGATCAGTAAAATCATACTCCCGGCATATCCAAAGGAAAACCCTCTTGCACTGATCCGGTCATGCAGGTCGGGAGTGGCAATGAGTGGTAAAAAGGAATTATAATATACCAGGGACCCGGCAAAGCCAAGCACAGCCAGCATGGGGAGAATCAGTCCCAGTTCAAGGTTCTCCCCGGTAAAAAAGAAAAGTCCCATGCAGGCAAAAGACCCGATGAAGGTAAAAACCTTCATGAATTGCTTCCGGTAGCCGCCCAGGTCGGCGATCCCCGATAAAGATAGTGTCAGCAATATGACCAGGAAATACCCCAACGCAATGGCATATTCGTATAACACAGTGTTCCTGATACTCATCCCTAAAAAGGCTACCATTTCTGATCCAGAAGCTTTTTTTGTCACTTCCTGGTAAAAAATCGGGTATAGCACAGTATTTACACTCAGAATATAAGCAGAATTGGCAATATCATAAGAACACCAGGCATTGAGGAGTTTAGGGGAATTAACAGGCAGCATGGGTTTATTCATCAGATCGGTATTTTTGCAAAGATAAAACTACCAAATTAATGCTGTATGACCCTACATTTAATGAAAATGTAAACATCTCTTTAAACATTCAGCCTCATGCTTCCTGACCTAGATATTGTGTCCTTGCGCATCCTTTGCGCCCTTGCGGTGAAAATCGAAAAGCTGGCACAGATCATAAGTCTATTATTATTTGTGTCCATTTGTGTCTATTTTCATTTGTGGAACCTTATCACTTGGTAATTCAAGAGTGAAGAGGTCTGGCGGATCTTTAACTAATGCAAATCAAGGCATCATCATTTAAGCTCATTTACCCGAAACTCACTACTTTTGGACTTTAAGCTGAAATCATTATGAAAAAATCCAACTATACTTTTTATCTTTTTTCTAAGATTTTAGCATTAAAAATCAGGCTGTTACTGCGTTTCCGTTATAAGATCTCTTTTCAGGGTTTGGAAATTATCCGCCGAAATTCACCGGTGCTTTATCTACCCAATCACCAGGCATTGATTGATCCTATCATATTGCTGAGCCATATTTACAGGTTTTCGACGGCTGCTCCGGTTATCTCCGAAAAATACTATGATATACCTTTAGCAAAATGGTTATTAAGAAATATGGGCGCTGTAAGGGTGAGTGACCTGGAATCCGGCAGCCGCGATATCAATGTATTGAAACTGATTACCCGTTCGGTGTACAAGGCTTTTCTCCGGAACAAAAATATTGTCATCTATCCTGCCGGGCAATTAGCCGGACAAGGATATGAAAAGATCTTCAATAAAAAATCCACCTATCATATTGTCAATAAGCTGCCAGATAATGTTCAAATTATAGGTGTACGCATGACAGGACTTTGGGGTAGTATGTTTTCGAAAGCAAAGACAGGCAAATCCCCTGATTTTTTTATCCAGTTATTACGGGGATTTCTTTTTACACTTGCCAATCTGCTCTTTTTTGTGCCTAAAAGAAAAGTACTTGTTGAATTTGAAGATCTCACACAACTTGCCCGGGAGCAGGCAACTTTAGGGCAAAAACCCTTTAATTTATTTCTTGAAGAGTTCTTCAATGTTCGGGGGGAAGAGGAACCGCAATTTCTGAAACACATTTTCTATTTGCCGAAACTGAAATAACCACAAAGATTTTACATAGTTATTCCTTCGTCACTGAAGCGGGGGATCCTTTCCAGTCTTGATTAATGTCTTACGCCACCTGGTAACACAAATTAAGGTTATCAGTTAGTAATTAAATAACGGTTTCTGCTGACTGAGCCGTATTCAGGTTCTTAATAAATCTTTTTCCCATCATTAGAATTTCATCACTAGAAATAATTTTATAAAATAAATGTATGATATTTTAGACATGAAGATAAATATGTTTAACTTTGTGTCGAAATTAATTGACTATATATAATCATTTATAAAAGGAGAAAAAATGGATCTGAAAGAAAAAAGAATTCTCGTAGCACTGATCAGTTCAGTGATGATATTGAGCATTTATTGCATTTATGTGTACTATAATTACATTGCAGGGAACCCGGAGGTGCTCAACGACCTGAAATTTCTGGGGAAAACATTCCTGATCATGATACCGGTAGCTATCGGGGCACAGATCATTATCCAGATCGTGTTAGCCATTGTCACTAAAATTACCAGTGGTGAAGATGTTGATCCTATTGAAGATGAGCGGGACAAACTCATTGAACTGAAGGCCATCAAAATCTCCCACTACATTTTTATAATGGGCTTTATGATGGCCATGGGTTGCCTGGCTCTTGGCATGAAACCCTGGGTGATGATCGTCGTGCTGCTTTCAGCTGGATTTGTCGCAAGTGTGGTGAACGAGATCCTCAGGCTTTATTATTACAGGAAAGGAGTCTGAAATGAGGAAAGCTATTATCAATAACAATATCCGAAGGCTGAGGTTCTTTGCAAATGAAATGACCCAGCAGGAACTGGCCGATAATACCGGAGTTTCACGACAAACCATTGTCGCCATTGAAAACGGCAAGTATTTCCCGACACTTGAACTGGCATTCAGGATTGCTCACACCTTCAAGGTTCCGCTGGATGAAGTGTTCACTTTTGAACTTGCTCCCGAGCCGGAAAAGAAAACAACGAAGAAATAATTTCCAGATGCATATTACAGAAACAATCAATTGAAGTATATCATTGCTATGAACACGACCGAAATATTGACCGGAAATTGTCCTTCTGAAACAGCATACAATCCCGGGAAAACCGGGAATCATGAACAGGCAATGGCCGAGCTTGAGAAAAGTATCTATAATGCCCTTGAGAGGTATTCAAATGTACATCGCGGAAGCGGTCATTTCTCAAAAGCATCGACCCATCTCTATGAAAAAGCTCGTCAAATTGTGCTGGATCACCTAAGACTAAGGGGGAACAGATATGAAGTACTCTTTTTATCACCCCGCAGAGCCAAAGCATTTACTGAACTTCTGCGGCCTGAATGTTTCAAGACAATCAGCAGTAAAGAAACAGGGTTATCTTTAGGTGTTTCGGCTGTAGCCATTCAAAAGAATGCTTTACCAAAAGATACGCCATTCGAAACGGGAGGTGGAACAACTAAACTTTATGGTCCTGATTGGGTGTTGTGGGCCAACCATCCCGACAGGTTCGAAGCAGGCACTCCTGCTATCATCAATATCATTGCCTTCTCGAAAATGCTCCAGATCATGAAAAGGAGGGGAAAGGATGTTTTTCAGGACAGTGCAAAAAATAACACAACCCCTGCGGAAATCCTTTATTCCGGCGAATGGAATGAACTACAGGGACTGGAACTGCTGCAAAGGCTCCGGGAAACTATGATCGGCAGTGCTATCCAGGTTCCGACTACCTCCGGATTTAAGAATTTTATTAATTTCGACAACAGTGCCAGCACCCAGGCTTTCAGCCCGGTATGGGAGGCTTTCCGAAAGTCCCTGCGGCTGAATGATCAAGCCAGGCATGGACTTGTTAAAGAAGTACGGCAAATATGCTCAGAGATTCTCGGTGCACCGCTGACTGATTACGATATTATTTTTACCTCCAATACCACAGAATCCATCAACATTACAGCCCTGGGACTGGGTAAACAAGCTACCGGAGAAACAGAACCGGTGATCCTGACCACTGTGCTTGAACATTCATCAAACGATCTCCCCTGGCGGACTGTACCCGGACATACCCTTCTCAGGCTGTCAGCAGATAATGAAGGCGTTTTCGATCTGAAAGAACTTGAGGTGTTGCTCAGCTCATACAACAGTGAACGGTTGCAGGGAAAAAAGAGGATCAGGATGGTTACTGTGAGCGGAGCGTCCAATGTTTTGGGAACCTGCAACGATCTGACCGCCATAAGTGAGATAGTGCATCGGCATGGAGCGATGCTGGTGGTGGATGCTGCCCAGCTGGTGGCGCACCGGAAGATCGGTATGTCGGCCACAGGCATTGATGGTATTGCCTTTTCCGCACATAAGATCTATGCACCCTTTGGCACTGGTGTATTGATTGTTCGCAAGGGTATGCTTCAATTTGGAGATGCCGACTGGAACCTTATTAACGCTTCCGGGGAAGAGAATACCGGGGGCATAGCTGCTCTTGGCAAATCACTACTGTTGCTTCAAAGGATCGGGTTTGACCTCATAGAAGAGGAGGAAACAAAACTCACCAACAAAGCCCTTAAGGAGATATCGCTTATCCCTGGTATTGAAATTCACGGGATGAAGGTTGCAGATCAGGTTGGACATCCAGGAAAAACTGGGGTGATCGGGTTTAGTGTTAAATCAGGTATGCCCGCAACAGTTGCCCGCAGGCTTGCCTTTTCGGGCGGGATGGGAGTGCGTTTCGGCTGCCTCTGTTCTCACCTGATTATCAAGCAACTCGGTAGCTTCACCCCTTTCCAGGAAAAATTTCAGCGGTTAGTTGTAAAGATGGTTCCTATCCTGAATTTGCAGGGAATTATGCGGGTTAGTTTGGGAATACAAAATACCGAAGCGGATGTAGATGCATTGATAAATGAACTGCAAAGGATCATGGTGAGTGCTGATACGAAACAGAAAAACAAAGATCAGCACATGGTCGGAAATTCTGAAATCACCTTTAACAAAAAGGAGGTGAAAAAGCAATTCAGAAAGTTTATCGAATCAAGTGAGATGAAGGTTTTCGGACAATAAAGTGATTATACTTTAAATGAAAGACTATTAGGCCTGGTTTTATCGTAGATTAGCGCAAAATAATCCGCTGATTAAACCATAAATATCACTCCATCCTGATCTTAAGCATATAATCGATCGCCTCCAGGTCAAGGGCCCTGAACATCTTCTCAATCTGGTTGGTGTAATCAGCATCATGGCTGAGAAGTGCGTCTTCAATGAGAAATGCTTTGTAATCGTAATTTTCCGCATCGATGTATGTCGCAAGCACACATCCCACAGAGCTCAGCCCGCAAAGGAACAATGTGTTGATGCCTTTTTCCTTGAGAAGCTTGTCCAGTTCTGTTTTGGTAAATGAGCTCGAATAAGTCTTGATCACCATTGGATCAGTCTGTTCGATTTTCAGTGAGTCGGAAAACTCAAAACCCGGAGTTCCCGGCACTACTCCATAATCTTCACCTTTATGGTACACCCGTATGACCGGGAGTCCATGCTTCCTGAAGAGCCACATGGACCAGTTCATCATTTCAATAGCCTTATCCTGGTCCTGCTGTGACATCATAGGAAGGAATGCTTTCTGGACATCGATCACCAGTAAGGCCGGTTTCATCAATATCTTGTCCGATTTTTCCGATTGAGCCGAAAGGCCCTGGAAAAGAATTACCAAAGCGAGGATTGTAAATACTCTTTTCATAGCTAAAACGATTTAAACAAATATACTAAAATAACACCCAGGGTGCAAACAGAATCGATGAAATGGGTAAAATAACAGGTAAGATGTTATCAATGCAAAAAAAGCCTTCCTTGAAAACCAAGGTTCACTGGCTTTCTAGAAATGTTCTCCTGTTTGTAATTCTATCCCAAGCATCAAACAAGTAAACTGCAATAGCTTTTTACAATCTCCCGGGAAAATGAGGTGGTGGTTACCCAGAGGGCTATGCCTAAGCAATTTTACTTCCTCTTTTGAGAGTTTCACCTCGATTTGTGTTCGGCAGGCAGTGTCGGACTTTGGTCGTCCGGTTATGTTAGCGGAAGCAATGAAGGCTTTTCTGAGGGCATTATCAAAGCGAAATATGGTGACCCGGTCTTCTTTAAAAGTCCCTTGAATAGCAGTGCCTATCCCGGTTTCAAAGTGCGTTTTTATTGAAAAACCGGAAACCAAACCCGGAGCAATGGTACAATGAGAAAAAGTACAAACCTCATCGGTAGCTTTGTTGATGTTCGCAATCCAGGGAATGATCCCGGTGAGTTCCTTGCAAAGCATCATACCAACTATTGCTGTAAGATCCCCCTCGCAGCCGGCCGGAAACCCTTCGTTATTGAACTTCGCTAAAGGAAGGCAGGCAGTAACACCATCATTTTTTACCATAGGAAAACACTCGACTGTGATGGCATCCAGTCGCCTTTTTTGAATCGTACTTTCAAGGAGTTCATACACCCTGGCGGTATCAGTCAAATCGAATTGTTTCTCATCCGAAAACAATTCCTTGAGGCTGTCGGAAGGCTTAAAACTGGAATAATGAGGCAATTCGTTCCAGGGGATAACAACTAGTTGAATTCCAAATTTCGATTCTAATAAACCTTGTGAGATTGAAGAGGATATCAGCCAATCCGACACCTTCCCGATGAGTCCAAGCTTTTTCCCGTTAAGGCTTTTCAATGCGGTTTTTAGGGTTAAGAAGCTTTTGAAAAGTAATGGGGTTTCTGCCTCTTCTTCATCCAACAGCAATGATTGTATCTTCAACTCGTTCAAATATGCCTTTACTTCCACAGCAGAAGCATATGAATTATCGTGTCGTGAACCGATAAGCAGGTAGAGTTGTCCTGACGAAACCTGTTTGATTGCAAACTGTTCAGATCCGCCGGTAAGAAAAAACAGGATATCCGGACTGTCCTCAACAAGTTCATAATTCGCGGGGGCAATTAGTTTTTCAATCCTACTACCGGCATTTTCAAAGATTGATGCTGCTGTGCCTTGAGATGCAAGTAGTTTAATTTTGAGTGCTGCCACGTTAGGAGATATTGGTGTGAGTTTACCTTAAAATTTTATTCAATTATTGCCTCGAAATCTTTACATGATAAAACCTCTTCTGTGCGTAATTTTTTAATGAGTTTATTGAAATGTTCCTTTTGACAGGTTTCAAGTCTGACAAAACCATGAGTAACATGTTGCTCATCAGTGAAAAATAATATTTACATTTTTCACAGATACTATTTTGCTTTTCCATGAGTTTTTTCGTTTAATAATTCGATTTGAGGAAATAAACGGCCAGCATGAAGATTAACTGTAAAAGTATGAATTTAAGGTGTGATTAGAATAGCGGTTCCACCTAAACTGACTACTTTGAAACAATTAATTTGATCAATAATTTGCCGGATAAACCAAGGCTCATTATATAATTCAGGTTGACTCAAAAACAGCTCTTCAGCGGGACAGGGGTTTTCAGAAGGAAATTTGAGAAAGAAAATACTCGATATTGACAATAATCTCATTTTAGTTGATAATACCCCTTCCCATCGCATTCCAGGCAATCAGTCAACCTACCCATGCACTTACATTGTACTTCCCTTTCAGGAACAACCATCATCACGTTTTCAGTATTTGACAACCCTATTCCAAGCCAGTATTCCCAACCCTTCCATTCACTCTTGCGGTAGGCGATTTCGGGATAAAAGTATATATTCTTAGGCTTTTTTGTTTTACAGAATTGTTTCCAATCGTCCTTCGACTTTAGCTTAAGAGTGCTGATAAACTTTCTGGTAGTCTCAAAATCTTTATAGTCAATACTTAATCCTAACCAATCATGCCAATCTTTCCAACCATCTGATTTATATTGATGTTGAGGAAGTCGCGGTATAACAAGATTATAGTGCCCGGCAAGGATGCGGTTTTCTGACAAGTTTTGCAGCCATTCATCAGAAGTCTTCAACCGCAGAGAGCGTGCGAACTCCCTCGTATCAGTAAATCTAGAATATTGTAATCGCCTTGCCGGATCAACCAACCAGTCAGTCCAACCATTCCAGCCAGTGAACCTGTAAATATGATCCGGATTGTCAGGAATTTTGTCGAGAAAAGAGGGTTGTGCCATCAGCTCTTCCCACTCTTCCTTGTATTCAATATTATATCGACGGGCAAGTATCCTGGCATCCCGAAAAGGGAGCCATTTTTCTTCCTGCTGATCAAAAAGTTCGGGTTGAATACTTTGCATGGATACTTTGATATATCAGGATTATGGGTGTCCTGATCTACAAAGGAAAGTAAATTTAAAACATACTCCTTGCAGAAATATCCGTATTGATTATGACATTATTACCCTCCCGGCTCCCATTCCGGAAAAGCATGTTTAAAAGGTTCAATTCTCTCAAGCTTTAGCCAACGTATTCGGGAGAATTCTTTGAGCATGGCAGAAACCACCTCCGGGTTCATCTCTTCCACAATACGCTGCCGGTAGGATATACGCATGTCGCCGTCATGAATTCGATGGTAGGAATTCGATTCCAGGTACATACCCATAGGTTGTACCGGTCCAAACTGTAATGTGTCGAAATTTGCCTGGACACATAAAGAAGTCGGGATATTCTGATCCTCACTATCAATGAAAAGTACAAGGTAATCCTCCAAATGGGCAACGGCTTTCAAATCAGCGACTTCGGTCGAACGATCTCGATTTTTCATATTTCCCATTGGTATTAGTAATAGCCAAAAACCTTGTTGGTACTAATATACAAAATTTCTGACTAATAAACAAGAAGGAAGATCGATACCCCTTCCCTTGAGAAATCACATGCCATAAAATATAAGGGATAATACTAACTGACTGATAACAGCTGGTGGTCTGAAGTAAAATCAGTACTTCAAAAGCGCCCTGGAAACCGAAGTTCCATCAGATCTCATTAATGTGATGTAATAAACACCTGAAGGATAATCTGAAAGATCAAACTGGCAAGTATTCAGAATCCGAGAGGGCTTGATATCCAGTCGATTCCCTAACACTGATGTGACGGTTATTTCCTTTACTTGTTCAGAAACAGTGAAAGAAACCCGGTCATGGGTAGGATTGGGATATATTTTCAGGGTTTCATTAAATAGTTCTTCCATACCAACATTAGGGCAGGTCACTTCATTGGCCGTATATTTCCCAACAGATAATGTTCCGGCCTCCCAGCACTTATCTGTGGAAGTGAAGAGGTCTACTGTCTGCTGATTTGAGGATGTGGATCCATTGTTAAATACAACACCTATCGGCAAGGAAGAGTAACCGGAAATATCATATGAATAGTACCTGTCGTTGTCCAATGTCATTGAGCTGCCGGGCCAACCACCGCATAACGGCGTTGATCCAACCCATGAATAAACCCTTGCAGGCATTCCATCCGGAGGGCACTTTGAAGCGAACCTTGATGGAGGCGGGCATGGAAGAAATGGTATAGACATTTGTCTCCACCGGTGAATATAATTGCGGATTAGTAGGCTACTGAGCGAATGGTTTTTGAGCTTGTGGAAACAGTAATAGGAACAGTGTACGTTAGATGTATTTGTAGGCTTGTGTTGTCGGGGTGTATATAGATCGGGGCGATGTAGCAATCATGGTAACTGTTTGGGCAGTATAATAGGTTCCCCCGGAAGGAGTAACCATCAAAGAAGGCGCTACAGCAGCGGTGGTTTTCGTCCAGATGGCATAATCCGTTCCTGAAACAGCCAGGGTATAACCGGAAGGCGGAGAATAAGATCCGCTGCCGACCTTAACGATCAGGCTGCCATTAAGGCCTGTGGCTGTTGACACATAAATATTGTTTGAATACTGATCAACGCCACATTACTTTCGCTATGCAGTTTAACAGCCTTGCGGGCGGCAATCATCCGGAAAATGGGGGTTTTGTATAAGTTCCAATGATCGAGAAGCACACATGGCACCCCCGGGGAACCCATCAGGTAGGCATATGCAGCGGGTACATTCCCATTGAATTTGTTTCCACTTTCAACTCTATAGGTATCATGATTATCCACGAAAGTGACTGCATAACGCTTGGTATCAGGATGATGGATCAAACCAGCCGGCTGTGGGGTGGTGCCATTCATCAGCCATACCAGTTGGGTTAAATTCATGCCCCCGTTCCACATGGCTGCATTCAGGGCGAATTTCTCAGGAAAATCGAAAGTGGTTGAATTATAACTGCAACCCGCAAGCCATGACTTGCATAAATCGTAGCTGCCATCGAAGTACTCCCCAACTGAAAAATATTCACCGGCAGCATTGTTGTATTCATTTACATAAGAAGCACTAAACCCCTTGGTCATATCGTAACGCCAGCCGGAGTAACCCATCTCATTCTTCAGGAATTGCATGTATCCTTTGATGTTATTCCTGACAATCGCACTCAAATGATCGAGATCACGCGAGCCATTGAAATCGTCCCCGGTATCGGGGGCACCTGTAGGTTGTGCCTGTCCGGGTTCATTTGCCACTTCATCCGTGCTGCAAATCTGTGCCGGGCCCATCGAATAAGTTACCCCGTTATAGGTTTCAGTTGGAAAATCGGTCCAGTTTGTGGCTCCACTCCTATGATTCACTACTACATCAGCAATTGTTTTAGCCCCCCTGGTATTCAGGGTATTGATGAGAGTCTTTAACTCATCGGCAGTGCCGAATGCGGAGTTCTGGTCGAACCACCATACAGGTGCATACCCCATGCTGTTGGAACTCTGGCAATTCCCACTGGGAGGAAGCCACACCAAGCTAAAAACAGGGGCAATTTCGCCTGCTTTGGATGTGAGTGTTGTCCACTTGCTGTCGGTATACGAATCCCAGTAGAATGCCTGTAGCATCACATCCTGGCATTGAGCAGGTGCCTGGGCTTTCAATATTGAACTCCCTAAAGAAATAATAGTCAGCAGCAGCGATAAGGTAAAGAGTCTTTTCATGAAAAGTTTGTTTGATAAGGACGATTAGACCGCAAAACTAATTAAAATCAGGTGGGTATAGCTTGGAATAGAGGCTGGAATAAAGTTGGGGTAGTTGTTTCATTCGATTGCCCCTGATTGAATATAAATCACATATTATCTGAACTTTGAGTGAAAAAGAATATATTGTTGTACCTTTAATTATTAAGTCTTCAGATCATGAGAAAGACTATCTCTGTTTTCTTTCTGTGCGCATTGGTTCAAAGTGTCTATCCACAATGGGTAAGTCTTAGCAATGACTTTACTCCCAATATTTCAGTTACAGCCTACGATTCAACAATTATTGCAGGGTCTTCATCCTTTGGGTCATTTGACCTGGCTATTTCAAATGATTGCGGGAATACCTGGGTTGGAAAAAATCTAGCCTCATCGGGTGGGGTAACATTTTTGTGTTCAAAAGACTCGATGGTTTATGCCTGTACTCCCAATGGAATATTTGTGTCCAGAAAAGATACTTTAATCTGGTCGTCATACAATGATGGTCTGCCAGGCGGACTAATCCATAAAATGCTTTTCAACGACAGCATTCAGCTTGCTGTCAGCAATAGCCAAATATATCAAAGGATTGTTGGAAGCTCTGCCTGGACTACCATCTGTGAGAGTAGCCCGGTAATTGGGATCTCAGATTTTGATTTCGATGGAAACCTTATGGTAGTAGCAGGAAATGGGATTGCAGAAAGTCGTGATATGGGTTTAAGCTGGACCCTTTGGAGTGACTATATTTTTGAATGGAATGCTGTTACCATAAAAGGAGACACAATCATTGCAGCATCAAAAGGAGGAATCTACAGAAAATAACCAGTTCCGGTAGTATTAGTGATGTAAGCAATGGCTTGATTAAACTATGGAACCCTTCGGGATACGACTATTATGGCGAATTTAATATGTTCCATCAGATTGGTGATAACATATTCCTCTGTGTGGAGAAACAGGTGTTTACAAATTATCTAAAGAGACCTGGAATTGGGAGCATACAGGTTTGGAATCATTGAGTTATGCCCTAACTGATAACGGGAATATGTTGTATGCTGTGAAAGGATACGGTGGTATTTGGAGCAGGCTTTTGAACCAGTTAAATGTGAGTATAAATGAAGAACCACTACTGCAATCTTCATTTTACATTTTTCCAAATCCGGCTCATGATATTCTTAACATTCAATCTGTAAATAATAAACGTTCGGCTAACCTTCAAATTTTCGATATTAATGGGAATATGAAATTATCTAAAGAGATGCTTCAGGAGCAGACAATTGTCAACACCGGGACACTCAATCCCGGCGTATATATCATACGCATAGAATATGATCAGAAAGTAGTAAATTATAAATTATTGATATACTGACAAAAGTCATGAAGGGTAAAAAATGATCAGGTTTTACTTTCAAAGTGCTTTAAAAAACGGAATGCATACGATCCGTCAACTGACTGAAAATTAATCCTTTCAGAAAAACTCATTCGTATCAGCTAAACCATCAAATTATTTACCTTTTGCCATGGGTATTAGAGCAGGCTGAATTACTGACTCAGCATCTGAATGGGCCTGTTCCAGAATTTTAATTCGGTCAAGATGCCGGTTTAAGCGCAGAAATTGAATCAGTATAAGCATCACAATTGCAAATCCGGAAAAAGACAGGATCACAAATTCCCAGTCCATAATTTTACGTAACGGTCCAAGTAAACCAGAGCCAACAGACTTTCCCAGGTTTGAAATCGCCATATAAAGGGTAAACTGAGTAGCGGCCACCCTTTTCCAGCATAGTTCCATGCCTGTAGCAAATACGGCGACACTTAAGAAAACCCACAATGTAGGGATTATTTATTCTCCAAAAACGTTTACCTCAACTCATCTCCAGAATATGGCTTTGTCAGGTATTTTGCTACTATACTATTGAATAAATCCGGGTTATTCGTTGTAACATAATGGTCTTCGCCGGATAAAAAGCAAAGATTTGATTGTTTTATATTTCGATAAATAAACATCGTATGTTCTTCCCTGACAATATCTCTGTCAGTTGACATTACCAGGACAGGGCACTTGATCTTGTGTAAGTCCTTTGCACTGATATTGGGTTGAAACTCCATCAAACGATTTCGCTGTTGAATGATCTTCCAGTTTTGACTGGTATCATTTTTTGCAAGCATTTCATCTGCTTGTTTCCTGTCGCGTATCACTGATTTAAAAAAGGACGGATAGAGCGCATTCGTATCTGCTGTTAGGTTTGCAGCAAAAGCAACAACCTTCTTAACTTTCTGAGGATAATAAATAGCCAGCAGAATGGAAATGATTCCGCCATCACTTCTGCCAACAATATGAGCAGAATCGATCCTGAGGTAATCAAGGATGCCGGCAATATCTTTAGTCATTTGCATGTAGGTCAGGCTGTCGGTCCCCAGTTCACTTTTCCCTCTTCCCCGGCAATCCATAACCACAACTTTATATGATTTGGAGAAGAATTCTATCTGTGGCTTCATATATGCAATGCTACCGCCGTTGCCGTGGATCAAAACAAGAGGCTCACCATGGCCATATACCTCATAGTATTGCAATACACCATTCATATTGATATAACAACCGACTTCAGAATTTTTAACATAAGGTATCGAATAGGAATCAGGTTGGGCAGTTATTGTATCTATGAAAAGAAAGCTAAATAGAATTAGCGGGTACAGCTTAAAGCACTTCTTTTTCATAGGGCAATGATTAATAAGTTTAGCCTGTTTAATTAAAACTTAATGCTGATATAAGTGCTTCATTATTAATAGCGATTTGAAAGTTTAAAGGAAGATCTGTTGTAATAAGTTAACAGTCATACGCCTGCCTCACTTTTGGATATCTAAAAGAACCAATAAACTATATAATTGTTTGATTATGAACATGATTTTCACATAGTGTTCAGATGAACTTCTACACATCTTCTGTTTCAGTATAAATCACACTAAAAGGTGATTGCCTAGTCAGATATTCCCGGATACTTTTGCATGAACCGGCATCCTAAATAAGGAAAGAAGAAATTGTCATAACCTATAACTCCTAATTCCATGAGAAGATTAATTTCCATTTTATTTATCATCGCACTATTTACAAGTGCCTTCAATAGTTGTAAAAAAGATGACAGCAGCGGAGAAACCAAAAATCAGTACAATGGAAAGACCACTGCGCAGTTTAATCCAGATATTGAATATGGAACAATGACCGATCAGGATGGTAATGTTTATAAAACAATTACAATTAATTCCAAATCCACAAATGGATTAGGAGAAACATGGATGGCTGAGAATTTAAGAACTACAAAATATAATGATGGGTATGACATCCCAAATGTAACAGATGATGTGTCCTGGGCAAATTTAACAACGGGTGCATACTGTACCTATAATAATACCACAAGTGCTGATTCAATTGCTACATTCGGGCTACTGTATAACTTCTATACTATTGACAGTGAAAAAATTGCACCTTCCGGATGGCATATACCAACAGACCTTGAGTGGCGGCGGTTGATTCAGTACAGTGGAGGTGTAACATTTGGTGGGGGTGGAATGAAAGAGGCCGGAACTATGCATTGGGCAGAACCTAACTATTGGGGTTATAATTCATCTGGTTTTACTGCATTGCCCTCTGGCTTTAGGCATTACCAGGGTTTATTCAGGTTGCACGGTAAAACTGCAGAATGGTGGTCAGCAGAATCCCTTCTTAATACTGCAAATTCATACCATGTAGGCACAGATGGGGCCTCGGCTCCGATTAATACAACGGACAAACGCTTTGGATACAGTATACGTTTAGTAAAAGACTAATAAAGTATGCGATGTTCATCCAAATGAAATAATATTTCCATTCAGAATTTGTTGAAACGCAGTATCACAAGCTATTATTTAACTTCAGAGAAAGGTACTAAGATTAGTCAGACTCAATAATTAAAGAGAAATACCCCATTTAGTGAAGACTCATTATTATACTAATCAAAAAATTCAAGCATATGTATCTATTCGTTGAATGCTGGAAAGCCCGACCGGAATGGCAGGCTTTAAGTATAGAAGCCAGGGGTGCCTATATGGCTGAACTTGGAAAGGGAATTGAATCCCTTATAAGTGCAGGGGTTGAGATTGTATCATGGAGCATCAATGACCCCGATACCTCAAACCGTGGGCCCTTTGATTACTTTGCAGCCTGGAAATTCCCAACCAGGGAACTTGCGGCAGGCTTTGAGCAAATTGTTCAACAATCAGGGTGGTATAACTATTTTGACCAGGTCAATTTTAAAGGCGAGGTTCTGTCGCCGACAAAAGTTATTGAGCAGATTATTAGATTGTAAAATATCTATAAAAAATGAATCTGCGAAGCAATTCTTCGCAGATTCAATCCTGAACATCCCGCTTAGTCTGTCAGTTAGCGGATCACTTAATGTAACTGCAACTAAATAAATAATCTTTATTTGGCTGAATAAAAGCAGACCTTCGGAGAAACGATCTTTTCTTCTTTTTTCAATGCCTGGATGGCTTTGTCAACTAAGGCTTTATCTATCCCTGTCTGGGTTGCAATTTCTGCCGATTTCAAGGGTTTCGGTGATTCCTTTAGTGTTTGAAATACTACGTCTTTTGTTTCCATGTATGAGTGTTTAAGATAATTTTTCTTATTCCTTTACCGGGGCCATTTTATGACCTATAAAACCAAGTATCAGCCAGGGGAATATGGCATCGGCAAAGTAAGCAAAAATGTCCGGCTCCTTGTACCAGATAAAGCTTGAGTAAGGAATGAAGAAAAATCCAATCATTCCCACGGCCAAAGATAGGAAAAGCCTGTTGACCTTCCAGTGATTCCATGGAAGCTTGTTGTTCGGCCTGACTCAGAAGGATCTGGTTGTCCGAGCATATACATGCCTTCTTCGAGCCCCGATTCCTGGATTTTTTGCAATAATTCAGCCTGTTTTGGTGTATAGGTGCTTGCCGCTTTATGGAAATTGGGCATCGCATTGGATAAGAAGAGCCATGCGAAAAGAATGATGGCACCTATCAATGAAAAAAGTAGCTTTCTTGTCATAGCTTAGGGTTTTATTGTTTACTCAAAAATACAACCTCCCTTCAATATGAACAAGATTAAGAAGAAATTAAATACCGCAATACCGGGAAGCGGATTGATCAGAAGGGTCAATCACCTGGTTTTATGATTACTACATTCTAGTCAGTGACCAGCTTTTGAAAGTGCACCAATTATAGGCGTATCCTCCTGGTCCGGATCCGGGTTTATTGCTATTATCCACTGTACCACTTGCAGAAAAAGCATCGTTAGCGACAAGGTTGGTGCTTTCGATTTTATTCCCGTCAGCATCTACCACGTAAGAACCTGCTACTGAGTTCGAGGTAAAAATTTGAGAACCATTCGGGAATTTTACCATAATACTCATCCCCTGATCAGAAAGAGAGCCATAATTTGCAGGCAGAAAAGCCATACTGACTGCTGGGTCAGGAACAACAGCCATTGTTGCACCGAAGGATGGATCACTGCATGTAGCAGCTGTTATTTTCATCAGGTGGGGATAACCTTGCACAACCGCAAGTGGTTCAAGGGAAACGGTAAGAATAAAGCTGGTATTTATTACTTCAGGAGGGCCAGAGGTTTGGGGGACTTCAGCTTTATAATAAAATGTCCCGCTCCAGGTACCGGCATAGTTGACTTCAGGAATTATACCTGCCAAGATATTAAACAATTGGGTCACGGTAGGCAACTGTCCGTTATGTTCTAATTGGTAATTCCACAGTGCAGCTGTAATTTCCGGAATTTTAATATCAACACTGGCTTGTTTTAGCATTTCATAAGTACCCGCCACCAGGGCGGAAATTTTGGGGACAGCAAAAGAGTTGCCATAACCCGGACAAGAAGAGCCGGGAATTGTTACCTCACAAGCCTGGGCACTCAGGTAGTTGGCCGTTCCCCTATTGGCATAGCCCATTCCACAGCCGGATGGCGCCTCCTGTGAACCCACCATATAAATATGATCCCAAACCGGGGAGCCAGGAAATTCCTGCTGTAAATATTCAAGGTCATCGGTTTCATTAATATTTGTGTCGGAAGCTGACATCAGCAAGACTGCATTATCGAGCAAATGTGGATTTTTAAGTTCAATAGCTTTGAACATTGTAATATAACGCCTGTAATACCAATAATTATCACCGGGAATGCTATCGATCCCACCCATTGACATATTGATTACTACAGGAAGATTATGCTCGTGGGCATAGCTCAACACTTCTACCGTCTTTTTCATCGCTTTGCAATAATCTCCTCCTTTCAGTTCTATATTCACGGGGACTGTTACATCATTGATATTTACATCCACACCACCAGCTCCAGCAACATTGGCGACAGCCTGCATATGTGTCATTCCGTCTTCACATGGCATGACTACACCCAGATCAATGGTTTGAATGAGACTATTCTTATCACCTGATATTGCAAACAAACTCTTCGAACCACAAGGTATGCCAGAAAATACCCCGCCATTTTTTACTGTAACAACTATATTAGGGAAAGCATCGGCAATTACAGATGATGAATGCATGGCTTTTATAAAGTCAGCGACCTTAGACTGTTCAACATTCGCCAGGTATAAACCTGCAGTTGGGACCTGGATCTTGATGACACCTTCATTTTGTTCCACAAGTTGACTTACTTGCTCTACTGTTCCTGAAGGTGATAGTAAAACAACCTGTCCGGGGTAGACAAACATGGTGACCTGTTCCCCGTTTTTCGTTAAAGCTCTGTTGTGCAGGTAAAGGAAATGATGTAAGGTTATCGAATGAATCTTCCATCAGCCCTGTTGAAGGATCATCTTCTTTTTTACTGCATCCGGTTGAAATAATGATCAGGATGATCACTGCAATTCCGATGAGTTTCAAGGTCAGTTTTTCCATTTTTAGATATATTAATGTTGTATGATAAGCAATTTCCCACTTCTCATTCCCGACTTTGATTCTATGGTAAACAAATAGTGCCCTGAAATTATATCTCCCAATTCCACTATAGTATCACCTGTTTTCAGATCTACCTTTTTCAGGATTCGTCCATGCATATCGCTGACACTGATAACATTTCCCTCCGGAATGACCATCAGCCCATCGATCCTTACGATATTATCAGCAGGATTAGGAAAAAGCTTGAAATTGAATGCAGTCTTATTATCATACCCGAGAGGAAATCCCTTATAGGAAGCTTCAAACCGATAAGTCTGAACATTCAGCAGCAGAACATATTCATTCTTATAATAAAGGTAGGAAGTCTGCATATCAGGCTGCCAGGTTCCGGAAGACCAGATTTCGTTTTTGCCTGTTAGCGTATTGCCAAAGGTATCATGTGTGTAAGTCTTTCTTGAATCACTCACCCAACCAATGCCTGATGGATTGTAAGCCCATTCGGTAAGAATATTACCCCCGTCGTCAACAGTGTAATCAACTTTGTTGGCAGCAACCCATTGATTTTCATCCCAACTATGGATGAGAAGCTCATCGTAATATCCATTTTCGTTGTAGGTATAAATAAAACGGCTGCCATTGAGCCAGTTTAAACCATCATCAGAGTATTGTGTAATTACAGTCAGCATGTTTGATTCATAAGCATAGTCACTTTTCAGGTCGTTTTTCCAGGTTCCCGGGGTCCATCGCTCCTGTAGCATGGATATTTTCTGCCCAGGCCATCGTAGCTGTAACTCCGTTTGATATAATTCACCCAGTTAGCACCTGAAAATTTTTCAACTGATTCCAGAATGATATGACCATTAAAATCATATTCAACGGAGACTCTTGAATAATTCAACCATGCATTTGACTGCCATAGCTGCGTTAGTGAAGAAATCACCTTTCCACCTGCATTATTTGTATTAGTAATCCTTGAATCATTCACCCATTCTCCGGATGTACGTTTTTCGTTAAGCTGACCTGTAACAAATCCATTTTCATCGAACGACTGTATCAGCCTTTCAATCACTAAATCCTGCTCATTATAACAAATTACCGTATCCCATTTCCAGATCATTGAGCCTGTATGGCTTTGTGCGTTGCTCCCGGATGTCAGAGCAATGAGTATTGCACATAGAAGGTATAACTTTTTCATTACTGATTTTTTAGCCTGTTTTCAGTAAATAATCGAAATGTCTAACTGTTAGGGTTTACAGGACTAAAGAAATTTTGCTTCCGTTTCACCTATTATTATTCAGGCCCTGATTGTATGGAAAGCGAGATGAAACCAAGGGAAAAAGCTGACAATCATCTTACTTTCACTCATTACTGGCAGTTTCCGACGCGAAGTAGCTTATGTGAATGATAACATCACGAATAGAAGTATCACTTTCGCTTACCTGTTCAGTTTCGGCATAACACAAGTTAATCCGACAATTGGAGAAAAGTCACATCGAATTCTGTTAAATATATTAATTATAATTCAGGCTATGGACCCTGATTTTATTTAATGATTAACAGTATCGGATGGCACATAACATGAAGATTTGGGGTTGACGGTAGCCGGTATTAAATGGAAGTAGTATTGTATCAAATCCATTGCAATAGTTTAGTAACTCTTCAGGAATCCAATGCAAAATGAATAAATCTTTCACTTCCGGACACAGTAAACGAAGCCTAAAACTATACAAGTCAGGCTTTTATCTTTATAAGATCAAAGAGCTGATTAACCTGGGTTATACTTTTTTCAGTTGCCCGACAAACACAGGTTTTTCATTCCTGATGTTCAGCATTCTTTTCAGACGGGCTATGGTTAATGGTTTTTTAAAAGAGGCAATTATGTATTCCGGATTGATTTGTACGTACATTTTAATTTTCTTAATCGGGACCATCCATCATTCTACTTGATAATCAATTGATTTTCAAGTGTTATTAACCTTTTCTTCACTTTGTGAATGAACCCTGTTAGATGATAAGCAATTGTCAAAAACCGAGCCACAGTATAAGTTACTGATTATCAGATGTCTTAATATGTCATTTTGTCATTTTCCAGAGAATAACCCACTTGTTTCACTTTCAAGTGATGAAATACATTGTTGGGAGGGTAATGTGTGACGGAAAAGGAAATTTCTTCCCCTTTGAACTGTGCATTAATACAACACAGTATCCTTTGCATTTATTCAGAAACCGCTTAACTTTGAAACGAGAAGAATCTTTTCATCTAAAAATAATATATCATGAACAGGACAGTTATTCTTTTTCTACTGGTTTTCAGCCTATTGATGGTCATTGCACAGCCTCCTTCAGTTCTCCCCGGATTGACCTGGGAAGAAGTTTACAATTTCGACAGATGCAATGTTTTTGCACTTGAATTTTATGCCAAAAACAATGAGCTGATGAAAACCAGGAATATCAAAACTTTCTATCAGTCGAACGGAGAAAACTTCCTGGTACAATACCTTTCTGAAATGAAGGGCAATGGAACCGAAACCCTTATTGATAAAAAGAATGAAATTGCCATCCAGATGTTTGGTACAGGTGGCGGGGCTACTCCTATGTACAATGCAGGGGCATTTAAGTATCCGGCAGCAGATGAATTGAAGCAACTTACTCTTATTCCTACAGATGAAAACAAATTGATTGCAAATCTGAAATGCCGGAAATATACCTATACCCACAAAAAGATTTTTGGTGAAGTCTGGTTAACGGAAGATGTGAAACTTTCTAATGACATCGGGGTTTTCAGGGCTTGTAAGATGGCTGCATTGCACAATACTTTATCTGTTCCGGGTTTTGTTATGGAAATGACCACAGAAGATGACAGAGGTGGCAAAACCTTAATGAAGACTGTATCATTGCAGAAAGATGAGACATACAAACTGGATCTGAAAGGTGTTGAGATGGGTAAAGCAATCAATAAGGTGAATTATTTTACTTTTTAATTCTGCTACTTGCTTTAAAATCACTTGGCGGCCCGTTTCGTATAACAACAACGTCAGAGTTTTTCCTACTTTCGTAAATCCTTCAACTGACCCTGCTATATGGCTGAGCCCCGCCCTTCATTCCCCCGTAGTTTCTGGACTGTAATTTCCATGGAGTTCTTCGAAAGAGGTTCTTATTATGGGATGATGTCGGTATTATCCGTTTATCTTGTATTGAGCAGGAATGAAGGAGGATTGGGCTTTTCGAAAGAAAGTGTAGGAGCTATCAAGAGTGTGATTGTGCCAATGCTGTATTTCCTTCCCATTCTGTCAGGCGCAATAGGAGATCGGTATGGTTACCGAAAAGTGCTCTTCTTTGCATTTGCTTCAATGAGTCTGGGATATTTCTTTGCAGGGCTTTCCACCACTTACATAGCCATTTTCAGTTCATTATTGTTGGTAGCCTTGGGAGCCGGATTCTTTAAGCCTATGATTTCCGGCACCATAGCAAAAGTTACTGATGAATCAAGTTCTTCACTGGGATTTGGAATCTACTATTGGTCGATTAACCTTGGAGCCTTCCTTTTCCCACTCATCCTTGTACCCTGGTTGAAATCAATTTCATGGTCATATATATTTTTTATGGCAGCTATAGGAACAGGTTGGCTGATATTCCTCAACCTGTTTGTTTTCAAAGAACCGGTGAAAGAAAAGAGTTCAAAGCCTCTCATCCAGGTATTCACCGAAATGCTCATTGTGCTTAAAGATTATCGGTTTTTCTTGATGCTATTGATTTACAGCGGATTCTGGATCATGTATTTCCAGGTATACGATTCTGTTTTATGGTACCTGACAGAGAAAGTGGACATGTCACCTTTTAACAATATTGTAAATTCCTTTCTGGGATTATTCATGGATTCACCTTCATGGAAATTTGAGGCCGAGCATGTTACTGCAATGAATGCCGGGGCTATTATCCTGTTACAAATCCTGGTCTCGAGCCTTGTAAGAAACACGAAAGTACTGCCTACGATGATCTTTGGAATTGCTTTAGGATCACTGGGAATGGGGATGCTCGCTATTGCCCCTAATGCCTGGGTTTTCATGGCTTCAATGTTTGTATTCACCCTTGGGGAGATGATTGCCCATCCAAAATTTATTTCCTATGTTGGACTTATCGCTCCTCCGGACAAAAAAGCAGTTTACCAGGGTTATTCTTTCCTTTATGGAGTAATTGGCAGTGGAGTAGGCGGAATCCTGGGAGCTACTCTGTATGTGAGGTTTGTAGAGAAGCAAAACAATCCGGCCCTGTTATGGATTACTTTCTCAATGATAGGAGTAGTTACAATAATTGGATTGCTTTTATATAACAGGTTTATTGTCAACAACAATAATAGCCAAAAAGCATAATTCTGAAAAATAATAATAATTCCTTAGTTTCTAAGTACCTTAATTTTTTTTAATGTGATTTCATCAGCATATAAAACAGGTACTCAAACTGATGGGTTGCTAATTTGTTAAAAGTAGGTGTGCCTTTAGTGGTGGCAAACATATCGCCAATACGATGCAGCATTTTCGGAGTAAGCTTTCGCACAAGGATTTGCCGGTCGGTTGATGTTAGCTCCAGAGCTTCCAATACATTTTCTGTAATGATCTCATTTTTCATTGGAATGAATCTCGCACTTTTAAGCTGCTGATCGAGCAGTTCCAGTTCATCATCAGGTCTGAAATCTGCAAAAAGCAAAATACCACCTGGTTTCAGCACCCGATAGGCTTCATTGAGGAAGTTTTCCATCTTTAGGTATCGATGCGATGATTCTACATTGATAACTACATCAAATGAATTTTCCCGGAAACTGAGTTTCTCTGCATTACCCCTCACAAACCGGATATTCTCGTTTGCGTAATAATTTTTGCAGAATTCTATTGAATTTTTATTCAGATCAAGCCCTATAGCCGATTTTGGTGCCATATATCGACTGATATAAGATATGCCACCACCTCGGCCACAGCCAATTTCAAGTATATCTTTCCCTTGAATATCAACACTTCCGGCTACAAAATGGTAAAGTTGTGAAGAGTACCTGTTTAATCGGTCTTTTTCATCAAGTTCGATTGAATGCTTATTCTTCGAATATCCATAGTTCATAAATGTAACCTCAGCATTTTTATCCACTTTGCTTACATAGGAATACCAGACCTTAAAAAAAATACTTTTTGACAGCTTTTTTACTTTCCTGATCATTCCCGCATTATTGTTCAAATGTGCCATAAAGTCAAAAGATTTAAAATGTGTAAATGATGATCAAGTGTTAATCTCCGGTAAAAATGAAGTCGCAAAGAAACAATAAATACCAGATCAGGGCGTGATTTAGCTTTTGAGTCTTTACTAATATATAACAAAGAAATTTCCGGAATAGTTGAATATTTATATAAATCTACTCATAATGTTTATCCCATGCAATTAGATCACTTATTTAAATAAACGCATATGGTGAAACAAGCTAAAATATTGATTAACTCTCTATGAATAAAAAGAACAAGCCATGTGAAGTATACCGCTATATTCTATTTCATCACATGTATCACCAATGGTAACAGGAACCAACAAAAAAGGGTTATAAGGATAATGCTGATCAAATTCATTACAAATCCAGCCTTTAGCATATCTTTCAATTTGATGAAACCACTGCCAAAAACAATAGCGTTGGGAGGTGTTCCGATAGGCATCATGGAAGCCGCACTCGCTGCAAGCGTCATTGGCAATCCCAACATGATAGGGTCAAGATGCAGAGCGTCGGCCAGAGAGGCCAGGACCGGTGCAAGTACGATCACCTGGGCAACATTACTCATCAGCTCGCTCAGGAAGATGGAGACCACAACGATAATCAGTATCAATGTAAATCCACCCATCTGACTGAACCCTGCCAACCAATTCCCGATCTGAGCCATAACTCCGGCTTTTTCAAGGGAATTCGCCAAAGCGATCCCTCCTCCGAAAAGCAAAAGTATCCCCCATGACATTTTGGTGGTATCATTCCAATCGAGCACCATAACAGACTTTTGTTCCTTTTTCTCTCCACTGGGAGTAGCAAATAATGCAAGAGCACCTAAAACAGCAATCATATTATCGTCCAATTTGAACAGACCGATACCATTTAACAAATCCTTGGTAATCCATAGTAAAGCAGTAACTGAAAAGATGACCAATACCCGTTTTTCAGCATTAGATAATTTCCCAAGGGCTTTGAGTTCCTGTTCAATAAATTTATTTGCTACTTCATTATGTTTGATGTGGTTTGGGAAGAGAATCTTTGTCATTGTGAGATAAAGTGCTGCCAATAATAGCAAGGCAAGGGGGGCACAAATGATCATCCAATCAAGAAACTGCACAGTATAACCATACTTTTTCTCTATAAATCCCAGGAACGCAACGTTGGGTGGCGTCCCGATGATAGTCGCCATTCCTCCAATATTACTTGCATAAGCAATCACCAGCATAAGAACCAGGGAAAAATTGGTAAAACCGGACCCTGCATTTTCATGCTCTTTCATCACAACAATCACACTGAGAGCAATGGGGAACATCATCATGGTAGTGGCTGTATTGCTTAACCACATGCTTAAAAAGCCGGTAGCGAGTATGAACCCAAGGATGATCCTGTCGCCACTCGTACCTGTTTGTTTTACGATATACAAGGCAATTCGCTTATGTAAGTTCCATTTCTGAAGTGCAAGACCAATCATGAACCCTCCCATGAACAGGAAAATAACCGGATTGCTGTATGACTTTGACACTTCTTCAATAGTCCCTAGTCCAAGTAAGGGTTGCAGCACAAGAGGAAGTAATGCAACAGCCGGCATTGGTAAGGCTTCGGTAATCCACCAGGTGATCATCAGTATGGCAACAGCAACAGCCTTTGTGGCATCCTCTCCCAAATTAAACGGGTTCAGCAAATATTCAGCTAATGCCAGCAGGATGCCTGCAAATAGCGAAATCACGAATTGATTTCTTTTCAGCCATTTTAGCATAAGAGTAACTTTTCTTTTTACAATTTGGTGACTCTCGACCGGATTTGCAGGATTTACATTTTAACGGTTCTCTTAGTTTATGCTATTACTTTTGTGCACGCTTATACTGCAAAGGCCATTCTATTTCATTTGAGAGTGTATTAGCAGCAAATAAGGGGAAATAAGGATTCCGTAGTAACTCCCTCCCCAGCATAATCATATCTGCCTGGCCTTTCAGTAGAATTTCTTCGGCTTGTGAAGGTTCAGTGATCAATCCTACTGCAGCCGTTTTAATACCTGTTTCCTTTCTTAATTTCTCGGAAAACATTACCTGGTAACCCGGTCCGAACGGAATTTTGGCATCATATACGAGACCCCCTGAAGAAGTATCTATCAGGTCGACACCCATGGTTTTAAGAATGACTGCAAGTTGTGTTGACTCATCAACATTCCAGCCTCCTTCGGAATAGTCGGTGGCAGAAATTCTGACAAACAATGGGAGATTCTCCGGCCACACCTCCCTCACAGCAGTCACAATTTCTTTTAGAAACCGGATCCGGTTATTAAAATCTCCACCATATTCATCGGTTCTTTTATTACTTAATGGAGATAAAAACTGATGGATCAGGTATCCATGAGCCGCATGTATCTCAACCACCTTAAAACCGGCCTCCAATGATCGCTGTGCTCCCTTCCGGAAACTGGCAATGATGGCTTTTATACCAGCTGTATCCAGCATCAGGGGAAAGGAATCATCGGCATAAAAAGGTACTGGAGAAGGCGCTAAAGTTTGCCACCCTCCTTTATTGATTCCGAGTTGCTTCCCTCCTTCCACGGGTAATGCACATCCGGCTTTCCTTCCGGCATGGGCAAGTTGTATCCCGGATATGGCGCCATATTGATGAAGAAATGCATTTATTTTACGCAATTGTACAATATGGTCATCATCATAAATACCCAGATCACCCGGAGTAATTCTGCCTTCAGGAGAAACGGCCGTTGCTTCCATAATGACCAATCCTGCCCCTCCAACAGCCCGGCTGCCATAATGTACAAGGTGCCAGTCGTTTGCATAACCATTAATTGCAGAATACTGACACATGGGTGACATCACAATCCGATTCCTGAAACGGATATCTCTTATGGTTAAAGGTTCAAAAAGCATAGGATAGAAATTTTTGACAATTTACTAAAATTTCTATCAGATACTTTGTGTACTACAAGTCTATTCCATTTTGTAAATTTCAAACTGCAAAAGCATAGATTAATCTATCCAAAGACAAATTGCTTCCAGTCAACAGCATTTCAGGAGTGTGCTAAGAAATCATTTGAGATTTTAGGTCCAGATTACAAATACTTCCATTACCTCGAATATTTAGGAAGAAATTTGCGTTCATATTAATCAATAAGATTACCAGTTTTTTATTGCGTTTACTTATCTTTGCCTTATCTTTCAAAAGTTAATCCTCTCATTCCAAAAGGATTCTTTCCTGATATAAAGATTCAGAACATGGGTTTTCTCGATAACGTCTTCAAGGGTAGCGGTAAATATCCAAAATCATTCGTCAATAGCATCACACATTCCGCTGAAACTCTTTACACAATTGTAAATGAGTCAATTCAGCTTGCCATGAGTGCTCCAGACCTTGATACTAAAAAATCAAGGTTGGAATATGCCATGAAGAAACTGGTTGAATTGATTAAGTTAGCCAATGAATACTCATTCCTTGACTTTAAAAAAATATCTTCCATTTATGAGTCGATCCGTGAGGTAAGGAATGAGATCAAGCAGATGGAATTGGAACATCGGGCGCTACAGGATCATGAAGTTGAGGGTGTAAATGAGATCAAAATTCCAGGAGAAGAGCTTGTATCGAAGACAACCAGGGCTGAAGATTCGGCAAGTTGTCCGTATTGTTCTTACCAGTTTCCTGTAATGCCTCAAAGGAAAGGCTCTTGCCCTTCCTGTCATAAGATGATTTATGTCTGGTATTCCACTCTTCAAAATATGAAGAAACTGGTCACAGAAGAAGAGGCTTTCAAAATTGAAAGAGAGATCTCTGAACATATTGAAAAATATGAGCTTCTTAATAAGCAGGAGATGATTGAAAAGTCGGAAGATGAAGTGAAGATGATTCAGGAAGAACTCATGGAGAATGATCCGACTTTTACTTTAGACGATGCTTACTTTTATTTACTGAACAACAAAATCAAGAAGTCGAGGAGTAACAGTGAAAAAGCTCAGCTATTTTACCTGAAAGCATTGTTGCTTGACAGCTCCGGGAAAGACTTCACTGAGGACCTGGTTGAATCGAGGCGTCTCGAACTTATGCATCTAAAAACTCATGAATTTGTAAAAAAGGTGCAGATTATTTCCAATCCTGATTCCTGTAAAGTTTGTAAAGCAGATTCTGATAAAGTCCTGTCAATTGAAGAGGCGTTGAAACTAATGCCTCTTCCTCATAAATCATGCACCCGGCCTTTTCATAGCGAAAAAGGGTTTTGCCGTTGTACCTACCTGATTGTAAATAGAACTTAAAGTACATTTCCTTTCAGGATTTTAAGCAGGATCCCAAATGCCCTCCCCGGCCCTCCCTACTAGGTAGGGAGGAGAAGTTTCTACCATTTCAGGATTTTAGAAAATCAAAAAAAGGGTATTTTCCCCCCCCCCCCCCCCCCCCCCCGGCGGGGAGGAGAAGAATTTTTTCTAATATTCCAAGTTAAGAAAAGATCTCAAAGCCAACATGCTTAGTAAGGGAGCCTCCCCCTATTGATAGGAGGTTGGGGTAAAAAGACTAACTTCAGGAAATCAGAACAATGAAGGCACCAATGCTGCTATTTCTTCGATGGAAGGATTCATATCAAAGATCAAATCCGGTTTGAGAAAAAACAACTCTTTTTCTTTTTGGAATCTCTGTTCACCCCCTCCGGTGATATTCAGCATAATTTGGTCGTTCCTGCCAACCAGCTTTTTATGTACTGCCTCAACAAGCGAAGCAACGGCGACAGCAGCAGCCGGGTGGATATCAATACCTTCAGTATCGAGAAAGAGCTGAGCAGCATTACGAGCTTCAGCATTATTCATCGCCATGATCAATCCTCCGGTATCTGAAAGAGCATCAAACAGTCCGCCTTTTATGGGATAAGGGGGTTTACGGTTTGAAAGTACTTTAGCATCAATTTCTTCTACATGCTTACGTGCGATAGCATCATCATAAGGCAGCATATCCCTCGACCCTGCATTCCAGGCATCCATAATAGGTGTGAATGGAGCATTTTGAGACAAAATAAGTTTCATTTTGTTTTGTCCAAACCGGCCATCTTCCAATAGCCTCAAATTAGCCTCCCATGCAGCAATGGCCCCGGTACCACTTCCAACAGCCTGGAAATAATAATCCGGAATCCTTCCGATAAATGATACGGCAGAAAGGACAGTTGTACCCATTCCATCACGACGTGCCACATTCTTAGCACCACCTTCAGCAATGAAACCCTCCAGAGAACAAACCAAATTTGCCAGGTGGATAGCATCAAAATAATCACATCCTTTCCGGCTGGCAATCAGTTTTACACAATCATTTAGCGGAGTATCAAACCAAAGGGCCGTGAGATTATCTTCAGGCACAGAAAGCAATAATGGAATATTATTATCTGAACAAACCCTTGCGAATGCCCGGGCTGTATTTCCGGCAGAAGCCACCACCAGAACCTTACCAATCTCGGGATCCAGGCGCGCACATACCGAATAAGCTTCTGTTTCCTTGAATGAACAGGTACTCATAGTAGCTCCCTTTTCAGGCCAGTAGCCACTAAATGTGATGAAGAGGTCAGAAAGTCCGAGAGATGCTGCCAATGCCTCACTTTTGTAAGTAACCGGGGCAGAAGACCCTTTAAGGTATTTCTTAATGGGCAACCAGCCAGCAAACCGGTATAATCCTGACTCCTGGCTTCTCAGGTTTAAGGTCTTTTCTTCATAAATAGCCCTGATCAATCCCGGAACAGAAGCACCTGGTTCATCAAGCAACCATCCGGAATCTTCAAAAACTTGTCCATTAACCAAAGATTGCAATTGATAAATCGTTGCTAACTTGTCCTGTTTCATTTAAATTTTTTTCTATTCGGGACAAAAGTATAAAATGACCTTATGAATTCAAATTGGTTTTCCCCACTCTTTTACAAATAATTCCAGCCCGAAGTGAGGTGTTAATATCAGATAATCAGATTAATATTTAATTAAATCGCTGCTTTTTTATTGTAGGTGAACGAAATTGGAATAATTTTGTATTATAAATGAAAGAATACTCTGCTACTCAATTCATAACCTACTCCAATTAACCTGTAAACCATTGAAGAGTGTTACATTACTTGCCGTAATTTTTGCGGCAATCTTTTTCATTACTATCCCCAAAGACGGTGCCTGTCAATTGCTCGTTGAAAATTTCGATTACCCGGCAGGTGATTTACTGACAAATCATGGATGGTTGGCTCATAGTGGAGCCGGAACTCAAGCTGTTACAGTTAACAATGGAGGATTATCTTTCCCGGGGTTCAACCTGAGTGGAATTGGCAATGCAGCTTTGGTCGACAATACTGGGGAGGATGTTTACCTTAGTATTACCCAACAAACTTCAGGTACAGTATATGCCGCTTTCATGGTGAATGTTGCCGCTGTTTCAGCAGGCTATTTCATTCATCTCTCTACTAATCCTGCAAGTACAATCCACCGTGGAAAAGTATTTGTAGACGCCACCAATCATTTTGGACTAAGTTTGGGTAGCAATACCGGCACTTATTCTTCTTCGACTTTTTCAACCAATACTACCTATCTTTTGGTTTTGAAATACCAGGTCAATGCCGGAACATCAAATGACCAGGTTAGCCTTTATGTTTTTAACACCAATGCACCAGCCACTGAACCTGCTTCACCAACAGTTGGCCCCTTAACTGATGCAACTCAATCAGATCTTAACCCGGCCAGTATAGCTTTACGACAATACTCAGCCACTCAAAATTATATTGTTGATGGGATCAGGATCGCTACTTCCTGGACAGATGCCATTGGAGTTCAAACAGTTGCCCCCACCCTCCAATCAGCTAATATCTCCTTCAGTAATGTAACCGGAAATAGCATGACAGCTGCCTGGTATAAGGGGAATGGAGAAAAGCGTGTTGCTATTATAAGTAACAGTTCAAATATCATTCCTCCGGAAGATGGTACAGATCCCTCAGCCAATGACATATACCAGGGTACCGGACAGCAAGTTGTATTTAATGGCAGCGACAGTACTATCAATATAACCGGGCTAAGTTCAAGTACAACCTATTGGTGCCAGGTTTTTGAGTATAATGGCACAGGAATCAATACCAAATATTCTATTGCAACCGGTAGCAATAACCCCAACAGCCAGGCAACCCTATTTGTACTTCAACCACCGATTGTTTCTGATCCTACTGCAGCAAGTATTACATCCAATAGTGCAATAATTGGAGGAAATATTATTTCCGATGGTGGAAGCCCAATTTCCGAGAGAGGTACAGTTTGGAGCATAAATTCGCCCATATCCATCAACGACAATAAAATGGCTGAAGGCAACCTCAACACAGGAATCTTCGCTCATTTACGGTCATCACTTCCGGCCGGAACAGAAATCTTTTACGCTGCTTATGCTCAAAACGCAATTGGCACCTCAATTTCGCCTGAGTCCAGCTTTATAACCTTAGCCGAAGAACCCAGTAACCAGGCGACTGCAATATTCTCCCCATTAATTTCCTATTCCACGATTGCTGTATCCTGGGATGACAATAATGGAACACAGGCGGCATCCGGATTCCTCATCAAAGGCAATACCACAGGTACTTTTACCGCACCAGTGGATGGATTCCCTGAAACAGACGACACCAATCTTGGAGATGGGTCAGGAACTGTAAATGTGACTACAGGAACAAACACCTATACCTGGACTTCACTCTTGCCTTCCACTACATACTTTTTTGCCATCTACCCCTATACCAATTCCGGATCCACCATTGATTACAAAACCTCGGCCAGCACCCCTGTTTGCACAGCTACAACTACTGCTATCCCAATAAATATTTATACCTGGGCGGGAGCCAATAATGCCGACTGGAATATCCCAACAAATTGGGTACCTGCCCGATCGACTCCTGAAGTTGCTGATATCCTTCAGTTTAATGATGGCACAACAAAAACAATTACTGCTATTCCCACTCAGACAATTAGTAAGATACTTGTTTCGGGCAATACCAAAATCACCCTTCAGTCTTCAGCAGTGGCAACCATTACCATTGCAGGAGGCACCGGGCTCGACCTGGATATAACGGCGGGTTCAGAATTAAACCTGAGTGGTACAAATGCAATTACAATTGCTGTTTCATCCACAGCTGCCGCAGGCATATCGGGAGGTATCACTTTCACAAATGGAGCACATCGCTTAACCGGGGGAACTCTTGGTGCCGTCTATTTCAACTCAGGATCCTATTTCAAGGCTGGCAGTGGTTTTACCGGGAGTCCTTTTGGTACAGCTGCACCCTACAATGCTATAATTTTTGATAATGGATCAACCTACCTGAGCCAGTCGGGAAGCAATCCTTTCGGAGCCTCTGCCCCTAATAGTGTGGTAGTTTTTCAGGAAGCTAGTTTGTTTAAGGTAATTGCAGGTGTAACTGCTGCATTCTCCGGACGCACCTATGGCAATTTTGAACTGGATGCCATTGGGGCAACATTAACACAAACAGGTACCGGGGCCGTGTCAATTCAGGAACTTAAAATTACCAACGGCACCTTAAATTTCAATATGACAGGTACTGCCGGGCATTCAATTAAAGGGGATATCATTGTAAATCCGGGAGGCACACTCAATTTTTCACCGACTTCTGCGGCAACAGTTTCCTTGAATGGAAGTTCGCAACAAATGATTTCAGGTGGAGGTACTATTAACCTTAATACGCTGGAAACACTAGAAGTCAATAATCCTGCAGGGATACTGCTTGAAACCTCCATTACACTCAATGGCATTCTTGCTTTGCAGGGAAGCATATTCAGTCTGAATGCCGGAAGCCTTACCCTGGGATCAACTGCAAGTATAACCGGAACCTTTGGTGCATCCAATATGATCACTGCATCAGGTACAGGATTACTCAAAAAAGAGTTCCCATTGAGTGGCGGTAGTTTTCTATTCCCTTTGGGGGATGTAACCGGGACGGCTGAGTATTCACCTGTACTCTTCACTTTAATATCCGGGGGCATAAGCACAGGTAATTATGTTGGGATCAATCTTTCCAATACTGTGTATCCGGGTGGACCCATCAGTAGCAGTTATATTCAGAGATACTGGAACCTTAGTTCCTCCGGGATATCTGGTTTCAGTTGTGATGCAACCTTTTCTTACACTACAGCAGATGTAGTTGGTGTTGAAGCAGACCTGGTCTGTGCCAGGATGAACCCTATTCCAACAATGGCCGGAACTGTAAATACCAGCCAGCATCAATTGACTGCAACAGGGATCACTACTTTAGGTTCTTTTACAGGAATTCAACTTGATAAGAGTCTGTCGGTTAGCTTATTCCTCGAAGGTTTATATGCAGGAAGCGGGCTAATGAATAAAGCGCAGAATGCTTCAGGAGATCAGTTTGCCGGAAATACTGCGGACCAGGTGGAAGTTGAGTTGCACTCATCGGTTCCGGGAGATTATCCGACCTTGATTTATTCCTCCGGACCAGTAAATCTGAGTACAAACGGACAAATAGCTACGACCATTCCATTAAATTTCGGAGGGAGTTATTACCTTTCCATACGTCACAGGAATTCAATTGAAACAGTGAGTGCGATTCCTGTTTCTTTTTCAGGAAGTTCAATCACTTACAATTTCACAGATCAATCTAATAAAGCATATGGAAATAACCTAAAGCAGGCTAATGATGGCAGTTATTTGTTATATGCTGGTGATGTAAACCAGGATGGTTTAATCGATGCAGATGATATGATACTAATGGATAATGAAGCAGCCTCTTTTTCAGAAGGATATTTGGTGACGGATCTGAATGGAGATGGGGTTGTAAATATAACCGATATTGATTATGCTGATAGTAATGCAAGTAGCTTTATATCAGCAAGAAAGCCTTAGTATAATCCAATGGATCGAAAAAGGACCAAAAAGTTCATAATTAATAAACATAAAAGCAAATCAACCAGTACAAAAACTCCTTATATTTGATGCCCTTTTCAGGCGGGATTCGCCTTCGAATTGATTGAAAAACAAATAATTATATACTATCAAAAACCCAAAAACCAAAAACCAATTCTTATGAAAAGATCTACGATTATTGCCTTACTGATGGCAATACTAGTTATTGGCACTTCCCGGGTGGGATGGAGCCAAATTATTAGTCAGTACGTGGAAACAAATTCCGGTTCCGTTCCGAAAGGAGTTGAAATATGGAATAATACAGCTGCCTTGATCTGAACAAACAACCTTGTAATTCAACAAGGAACTAATGGCGCTGCATTAGCCACTGTAACCATCAGCACTGGCACTCTTGCTGCCAGGGCTGTTTTAGTTGTAGGGAACTTCAGATATTGGAACTTATCTTACAGGCATGGCTTGACAACGTATCTTTTTATTATCGCTTTTACTATTCAATGGTGATGACGCATTTGCTGTAAAATATGGTGCAACAACAACTGATATTTTGGTACACTTAGGCTGACCCTGGTACTTCATGGACAGGTGGTACAGTCAAATAGTTTAATCAAAACCTTGCTTTACTCACTGGTATAACAACTGGTGCAGCAGCCTGGACAGATCCCAGTTTAAGATTTTCTACTGTTTCTACCACTCCTGCAACTTTACCTGCAGGACTTGATGGTTTTGGTGTTGCTCCTGCAGCAGCAACTAGTCCGGCAATCACTGTAACACCTTCCTCTCTTTCAGGATTCAATTATACAATTGGTTCAGGCCCTTCTACTGATCAATCATTTACTGTTTCTGGTGCAAACCTGACTGCTGACATCAGCATTGCCGCTCCAACCAATTATGAAATTTCCCTTACTTCCAGGATCTGGATACACCAGTCCTATTACACTAACTCAAACCGGTGGAACTGTTGCAACCACAACAATTTATGCCAGGTTAATAGCCGGATTAGCTGTTGGGACCTATAACAGTGAAGCCATTGCCTGCACATCAACTGGTGCAACCACTCAAAATGTAACCTGTAACGGATCTGTTTCAAGCCTTGCTCCAGCTATTACTGTTGGAACTGTCTCGGCTTTTCTCAAACACCATTATCAACACATTATCTGCGGAAAAAAACTATACCGTTTCCGGTGTCAACCTAACTGCTGATATTGTTATTACACCCCCGGTCGGATTTGAAATTTCTACCGCAACCGGAACAGGTTTTGTTGCCAATCCAGCGACAATCACCCTTACCCAAACCGGTGGAACCGTAACAAGTACTATTATTTATGTGCGTTTTGCTCCTACCATTGTGCAGGTTTATACAGATAATATTACCCATGCAAGCACAGGTGCCACAACAATGACTGTAGCTGTAACAGGAAATGCTGTTCCAGTTCCTCCTTCACTGCCAATTGATGAAAACTTTGATTATACCGCAGGAACTTTGCTCACAGCCAACGGCTGGGTAGCACATAGTGGAGCCAATTCTCTTCCGGTAACTGTTGGAGCATCTTCAATAACATACCCTGGTTATCCTTTATCAGCTATTGGAAATGAAGTTTCAATTGTCCCTGGAAGTGCGGAAGATGTAAATTATGGTTTCGCTTCACAAACATCTGGTTCACTTTATGCTTCTGTATTATTCAATGCTTCAGCTTTTGCTAATACCAGTACTGATTATTTCTTCCATTTTTGCCAGATAGCCGGTTCAAGTGCTGGTCCTTTCTTTGGAAGAGTATTCGCTAAAAGAGATGCTTCCAATAAAGTATCATTTGGTATCAGCAAATCTTCTACTACCACTGTTACTTACACTCCTTTCAGTTACGACTTAAATACCACTTATTTATTAGTACTGAAATATTCTTTCAATTCTGCCACAGCCACTGATGACATTGCATACCTCTATATTGATCCTGCATGGACAGCCATTGAACCGACCCCAGCCATTGTTTCTACTGATGCCGGTACCGATCCAACGGGGATTGCAGCCATCGCTTTAAGGCAAGGGCTCAACACTCTCAACTGCAAAAATTGATGGGATCAGGGTAGCAACCAGTTGGGGACAACTTGTTGGTACTACCGACCCTACCCTAGCAATTTCACCATCTATTTTAGGTGGCTTCAACTACATTGAAGGAAGCGGTCCATCCACTTCACAATCTTATACTGTAAGTGGTGCTAACCTCACCGGCGGTTCTGGAAATATTTCAGTTACCGGAAGTGCAAGTTATGAGGTATCAACTGATAACCTGAATTTCTCAGGTTCTGCAAACATTCCTTATTCCGGAGCCACTCTTGCTTCAGTTACTGTTTATGTTCGACTGAAAGCAGGACTTGCTAGCGGAAGCTATAATGCAGAAACGATTGCCCATTCAGGTGGAGGTGTTACCAGTGCATTACTGACCTGTAACGGATCTGTAACCCCAATAGGGCCATCCATTACCGTTGGTACACTCACAACTTTTGGCAACCAATATCAATACTCCATATCTGCAGAAAAGAATTATACTGTCTCAGGCTTGAACCTGACAGGTGATGTTACTATCACACCTCCGGCAGGATTTGAAATCTCACTTCTTACAGGAACTGCTTTTGTTGCAACTAATCCTATCATTCTTACACCGACGCTGGGCACATTAGCCTCCACAACTATTAATGTAAGGTTTGTACCCACACTTGTCCAGGCTTATACCGGAAATATCACACATACGTCTCCAACTGCTGCTACACAAAATGTGGCGGTTTCCGGAACAGGTATTGCACCTGTAAGTGTATCCAGTATAGCTGCCTTGAGGGCCGGATTGCTGGATGGCACAGTTTACCGACTAAGCAGCGAGGCTCTTGTAACCTTCCAGAGACCGGATAATAGCAGGAACCAACTGTATATTCAGGATGCCACGGGAGGTATTGTAATTGACGATTTACCTTTAAAGATTACTACTGATTACAACATTGGAGATGGAGTAACTGGTATCACCGGAACATTACTTAATTATAATAACCTGTTGGAATTATTACCCGTTACTGATCCGGGTGCACCTACCACAACAGGCAATGCAGTGGTTCCACAGGCTAAAACAACTGCTACCATCACAACCGCTGACCAGGCAGAACTCGTTTCATTGAGCAAAGTAACATTTACCCAAACAGGCAGCTTTGTAGGAAGCTTCAACTATACGATCACCGATGCCAGTGGTTCAATGATTTTAAGAACCATTTTCACTGAAGCTGATTATATGTTAACTCCCATACCTACAACACCTGTAAATTTAGTTGGTCTTGTCGGACAATTCGCTGCTGATATGCAGTTTACACCCAGGTTCTCTGATGACTTCACACTTTATACTCCATCATGGACCAGTGGATATCCAAAAGCTGAAAATGCAAGTCCAGCCGGTTTTACTGCTAAGGTAAACCTTTCAGATCCCGGTATTGCATATTATGTTGTACTGCCAAATGGAGCTTCTGCCCCATCAGCAGTACAGGTGAAAAACGGACAGGATGCATCAGGTACACCTGTTGCCGCCAACCTAGCCGGGACCATTACCTGTGCCCTTGCTTCAACAGAATACCAAGATGCTATTGCCGGCCTTACCTCTGCAACTACCTACAATGTTTATTTTGTTGCAGAATCCTTTACCAATCTGCAAGCCAGTCCGGTGATGGTGCCCGTGACTACCTCTACTGGTACCACAGCCCCTGTATTATTATTACCGACAGTAAGCGCCATTACAAACACCTCCGCAATTCTTGGTGGTGAAATCAGCACCGATGGTGGTTCAGCCATCACTGAAAGAGGAACTGTCTGGAGTACAACTTCTCCAGTTACTATTGCTAATAATAAATTAGCAGAAGGCGGTACCTCAGTTGGTGTATTTTCACACCTGAGATCTGCATTGCCTGCTGCCACACAGATATTTTATGCAGCTTATGCTACCAATGTTAATGGAACAACCCTTTCAACACAGGGCAATTTCTATACATTCGCAGTTGAACCAAGTGAACATGTAACAGCTTTTATTGCAGGTACTACTACAACTACATCTATTCCACTTACCTGGGCAGATGCAACCACAGGAGTTCCTCCAACAGCTTATCTGATTAAGGCAAGTTCTGTTGATTTCGCATCAATTGTTGATCCTGTTGATGGCACTCCTGAAACAGATGCGCTCTTGGTTAAAAATGTAGCCCAGGGAGTACAGACAGTTGATTTCACAGGCCTTAACCTCGGTACAACTTATTACTTCAAGATTTATCCTTATACTGGAGCAAGTGCTACCATAAACTACAAAACTGCAGTTACTGTGCCAACCGCCTCAGCTGCAACACTTGGATCATCAGAATATATATGGGCTGGTGCTGACAATGCCTCATGGATTGAAGCTACTAACTGGACACCTAACAGAACTGCACCTCAGGCTTCAGACAAATTGCTGTTCAATGATGGCACCACAAAAACCATCACAGCAGTAGCTAATGAAACTGTTGGTCAGATCATTCTTTCCAATAATACTATCATCAATCTGAAAGGTGCAGTAGCTGGCACACTTACAGTAGGTGGAACCAATGATGGAACCGATTTGATTGTACCAGCAGGATGTGCGCTGAATATAACCGGGACTCTTGCCACAACTCTTTTCTTCTCAGCCGGGGCTACAGCAAGTATCAGTGGAACTATGGCCTTCTCAGGCACTACACATAAAATGAATGCTGCCAGCGCTAGTGCTATCGTATTCAATAGCGGGGCGTCATTAACCCAAGGACTACTTTGTACCAGCAATATTTTTACCAGTTCAGGAACTGCTAATGTTGTTCGTTTCATGAGTGGGTCGATTTTCTATCAGCTGGCTGGTTCCAATCCTTATGGATTAGGTGCTCCAAACTCAAAAGTAGAATTCCAGACCGGCAGTCTATTCAAGTTCCAGCAAACAGGTTCTCCATCATTTTCCAACAGAAGTTGTGCCGATTTTGAAGTTGATCATGCCTCAGCAAATATCAATGTGAATGCTGGTACAGCTCCTTTTACATGTGATAACCTGATAGTTACACAAGGAACCCTTGGATTTAGCATTAATTTACCTTTGAAGATAAAAGGGAATGTTACTGTTGCCTCTGGTGCTACTTTTAACTACAACCCATCTGTTGCGTCCTATATTTCAATGGAAGGAACCTCCGCACAAACTATCAGTGGTGCGGGAACAATAACACTTGGAGCCAATACTGATCTGATCATTAACAATGCTGCAGGAGTTACCTTCGATTACCCATTAACCATTAATGGAACCTTAAGCCTTACCAGTGGTTTAGTTACGCTTGCAGGAAATCATGTTACATTAGCAGCTACAGCTTCAGTACTTGGTACCCCATCGGCAACAAACATGGTAGTTGCAACAGGTGCAGGAGAACTAAGGAAAGTATTTACCGGAGTTGGTAGCTTTACTTTCCCAGTAGGCGACAATACAGGAACTGCAGAATATTCACCAGTGACCCTGAATTTTACAGCCGGAACTTTTGCCAGTGCATATGCAGGCGTTAATCTGGTTAATGCTTCTTATCCAGGTGTATCAGGTTCTTATTTAACCAGGTATTGGAATGTTGTTTCTGCTGGTATCACGGATTATAGCTGTAATGCAACTTTCAATTATACTGAAAATGATGTTGTTGGAACTGAGAGTTCAATTTACTGCTATAGGGTTGCTCCTACATCTAATCTTTATGATGTTGCAGATGCAACAAATAACTTGCTTACTGCTACACTTACAGATATCGCAGGAACCTTTACAGGTCAGGAACAGCCTCCTTCAACCAAGATTTTGAATGCTAAGTTCTTCCTTGAAGGCCTTTACAATACCGGAACCGGTTTCATGAATGAAGCGCAGGGAAGCAGTGGCCCACAATTTGGAGCTGGAATTGCTGATCAGGTTACCATTGAACTTCATGAATCTGCATCTCCAAATACAGTAGCTTATACCTTTACTGATGCAAATCTGAATACTGATGGTACTGTTTCAATCAATACTATTCCTGGTGCTATTTCAGGTGACTATTATGTTGTTATCAATCATCGTAATAGTATTCAGACCTGGAGTGCAAGTGCTGTATCCTTCTCAGGATCGGGTCCTATTGCTTTTGACTTTACCACTTCTGCTTCGCAGGCATATGGTAACAATATGAGGCTTATGGGAACAGTTTATGCTCTCTATGGAGGCGATGCTTCACAGGACGGAATTGTTGATGGAACTGACATGGCTCTGATTGATAATGCAAGTACCAGCATCCTGCAGGGGTATAACTCTGAAGATGTTAATGGTGATGGTATTGTTGATGGAACGGATATGGCTTTAATTGATAATAATTCAACTGCTATTATTCAGATTCAAAGGCCTTAATGAATTTAACATATGTAAATTAGTTGCGAATTTCCCATTCACATGAATGGGAAATTCGTACTTTTATACCAATTAAACGTTGTATTATATGAAAAAACACTCAACTTTAACTTTTAGAGCACTACTTGTTCTACCTTTTTTATTTCTATTTCTTGCTGCCAAGGCTGATAATCCCACGTATCGTTGTGAAATCAGGAATGGTAGCTTTGTAAGTGACCAAATTTTTGAATTTGATATTTATTTAACAAGTACAGGAAGTGTTTCATTGGAACTTGCCTGTTTTAATACCGGAATTTTACTGAACTCAGGGTTCATTAATGGTGGGACGATCACTCCTTCCCTGGTTACAGGCTCGGATTTGAACAGCACTCAGGTCCCTTTGAATATAGATTATGAACAGGACTTCCTTTGTGTGAAAATTGCACCCCGCAAACCACCCAGGGATTACATTACAGGTGTTACATCCGGCACTGTCATAAGCAGCACAACCGGCACACTGGTATGTAAGGTGAGATTATCCAATACTGTTGCCTTTGGAGCTGATCCACTAAATTATGATTGGAGCATGAACCTTATGCCCTATCATACTGTAGTATCTGCATTCATCCCTGCAGTATCACCATTTGTAAATACCTCAATTACAAACGCAGTTTCTCACTCGAAGCCTCAGAATCTTCAATTGTTTCTGGAAGGCCTTTATACTGCCGGTACCGGAAACAGAAAAGCACAGGATGAATCAGGCAATCATTTTGCAGGTCCGGTTTCTGACGAAATTACTGTTGAATTAGCAAATGGATCAATGCCATATGAAACTGTATATACAGCCAACAATGTGCTGCTCTATACAAATGGGAAATGCGCCTTTTCAATTCCAGCCGAATTGACCGGTTCATATTACATCGTGGTGAAACATCGCAACTCCATTGAAACCTGGAGTGCTGCACCAGTTACCTTCACAGGAAGTACCATTTCTTATGATTTTAGTTCAGCTGCCGGGCAAGCATTTGGGGATAACATGATTATGTTAGGTTCCATCTATGCACTATTCGGAGGTGATGCCACACAGGATAACATTGTTGACGGCTCTGACATGGCAGTTGTTGACAATGCCAGCACTTCTGTTGCAACCGGTTACCTGGCTGAAGATATTAATGGAGACGGGATTGTTGATGGTTCTGACATGGCTGTTATCGACAATAACTCCACCGGAGTGATCTCAACGATTAAACCTTAATATTAACCCAAACAAGCAAAAAGCAACCTTTATTAACCAAATTACGTATGAAAAAACAAAAACTATTGATGTTTTTAGTTATGGGCCTGTTGACCTTGATTGGTTTCAGATCTGTGGCGCAAACACCTACCTACATTTGTTCTCTCAGGAATGATGTTCAGGTGTCTCAAACTGTTTATGAGTTTGATGTTTACATCCAAAGGACCGGAGTCAATGTATTTAAACTGGCACAATTCCAAATGGGGATTAATGTTAATCCTGCCATTAAGAATGGTGGAACCATCACTGTAGAACCTGTTGATGGAAGTTCAACGCTCACAAATGTTGCCCAGGTTCCGGGACCTGAGAAATTCTCTTTCAATGATCTGAAAAACTGTATTATTGTAACCCCGGTAGCTCCTCCTGGAGCAACTACTGCATCCATTATTTCCAATGTAGCCCCCGGCACAAAGTATATCAGGATCAGGGTGATCAATTCCGTACCTTTTGCCACAGCACAACCTAACCTTACCTGGAGTTTTAGCCTTACCAATGGTTATCAAACAAAGATGTTCGCTTATGTAGGTACTATCAATACTGATATTACTGTTCAAGCATCCCATACTACAACAAACCTGGTTAATCCAACTCTTAACCCTCCATTACCACCTACTGCTTATAATGTAACAGGCACAGATTCCTATTGTCAGGGTACTGCCGGAGCTCCAGTAGGACTGGATAATTCAGAACTTGGCGTCACCTATACTCTTTACAAGGATTTAGTGGCTCAGCCTACTACTGTTGCCGGTACAGGTTCAGCCATAACTTTTGGACCTCAGCTTGCTGGTAGCTATACCATTAGCGGTACCAATACTATTGGAACCACAGATATGCTTGGCAGTGCTGTTATTACTGAAATCCCTGCTATTCCTGTAAGTGTAGCCATTTCAGCCAGCTCCACCAATGTCTGCTCAGGTACAACTGTTAACTTTACAGCTGTTCCAACCAATGGAGGTGCAGCTCCTACCTATCAGTGGTATGTAAACGGGACAGCTGTCGGAACCAATGCAGATAATTTCTCCTATGTTCCTCTGGATGCTGAACAGGTTTCAGTAGTGATGACGTCCAATCTTGGTGGATGCCTATCTTCAAATCCTGCCACCTCAAATGTTATCACAATGTCAGTAGTGGCTTCAGGCCCTGCCGGTGTTTCAATAGCTGCAAGTGCTAATCCATCATGTGGTTCTGAAACAGTAACTTTCACCGCGACTCCAACCAATGGCGGAACACCATCCTATCAATGGTATCTCAATGGATCAACTGCTGGTCTGGATCAAAGTACCTTTAGTGTAATTCCTGCTACGGGAGACCAGGTATACGTAATCATGACTTCCAGCCTTGCTTGTGCTACCGGAAGCCCGGTGACATCCAATACTGTTACAATGACCGTTGATGTTCCTGTTCCAGCAAGCGTATCCCATATAGTTCCTGTTACAACAGTTTGTGCCGGAACGTCTGTAACATTCACTGCTTCTGCTACTAATGGCGGAGCAACACCAATTTTCCAATGGTATGTAAATGGAACACCATCTGGCACAAATTCAAATGAATTCACATATACTCCTGCCAATAATGACCAGGTTTATGTAATGATGACATCCAGCCTTTCCTGTACAACAGGTAGCCCGGCTACTTCCGCCACTACTACCATGACCGTTAATCCATTACCCGCACCAACATTGGCCGGACCAGCCTCTATGTGCGTAAATACCACAGGTAATGTTTATTCAACAGAAGCTGGCTATACCAATTATGTATGGAATGTTTCAGCAGGTGGAGTTATTACCTCAGGTGGTACATCCACCGATAATACCGTTACGGTTAGCTGGACAACAGCAGGAGCTCAGACAGTAAATGTAAACTATACAGATATCAACACATGTTCTGCAGCAGCAGCAACAGTTTATAATGTAACAGTTAATCCATTACCTGTTCCAACAGTTACCGGGCCAGCTTCTGTATGTTTTAACAGCAGCACAGTTTATACTACAGAAGCCGGAATGACAGGTTATAGCTGGGTTGTATCTGCCGGGGGTACTATTACCGCCGGAGGCACAGCCACCGACAATACTGTTACTGTTAACTGGACTGCTTTAGGTGCCCAGACGGTCAGTGTGAACTATACCAATGTAAACAACTGTACTGCTGTTGCAGCCACAGATTACAATGTTACTGTAAACGCTCTTCCAGTGCCTACAATCAGTGGTTTGGCATCAGTTTGTGTTAGCGGAACCGCTATTTACACTACAGAAGCAGGTATGACAGGCTACACCTGGAATATATCAGCAGGTGGTACCATCACAGCCGGCGCTGGCACCAATGCCATCACGGTAACCTGGAATACAGCAGGTGCCCAGACGGTAAGTGTGAACTATACCAATGCAAACAGCTGTACAGCACCTTCAGCAACCGTTTATAATGTAACGGTGAATGCTTTACCAGTACCCACTATTACAGGCCCATCGCCCGTTTGTGCTTCAAGCACCGGTAATGTATACACCACCGAAGCAGGTATGACAGGTTACACCTGGACTGTATCAGCAGGCGGAACCATCACTGCCGGAGCAGGCACTGATGCTATTACAGTAACCTGGAATACAGCCGGAGCCCAGACCGTAAGTGTAAATTACACCAATGGCAACTCCTGTACAGCAGCAAGTGCTACTGTTAAGAATGTAACGGTTAATGCACAACCTGTACCAACGATCACAGGCACCACACCAGCAGGTGTTGGAACCTCCCATGTTTATACCACAGAAGCCGGTATGACCAACTATGTATGGACTGTTTCAGCCGGTGGAACCATTACAGCCGGTGGAACCAGCACCAGCAATACCGTCACCATCCTATGGAATATAGCAGGAGCAGAAACAGTATCTGTCAACTACAACAATGCCAATGGCTGTAATGCCACAACGGCTACTTCCTATCCTGTCACCGTTATATCCATTCCTCCAACTGCCGGTTCCATCACAGGAACATCAACAGTATGTCAGGGTACTATGGGTGTAGCTTACAGTGTAGCTCCAATTCCTAATGCAACAGGCTATGTATGGAATCTGCCAGCCGGTGCAACCATTGCAACCGGTGCCAATACCAACAGCATCACAGTTGATTTTGGATATACAGCAGTATCAGGAAATATCACTGTTTATGGAACCAATATCTATGGTAATGGTGGCTTGTCACCAGCTTATGCAGTGACAGTAAATGCAGCTCCGGTGCCAACGATCAGCGGCCCTGCTTCGATTTGTTCTTCAGCAACCGGTAATGTTTATACAACCCAGGCCGGTATGACCGCCTATGTATGGGCCGTATCAGCCGGAGGTACTATCACAGCCGGAGGTACAGCAACGGATAATACCGTAACAGTAAGCTGGACCGGATCAGGTGCACAGACCGTAAGTGTATCTTACACCAATGGTAACGGATGTACAGCAGCCACACCTACTGTTTACAATGTAAGCGTAGGCGCTTTACCAGTACCAACCATTACCGGAGACAATGCAGTTTGTGAAGATTCAGATTATTACACCTATACTACCGAACCAGGAATGACCAACTATGTATGGGCAATGAGTCCGGGCAGTGGTACCATGACCTGGGTAACCGGCAGCAATGAAGTAATGATTTTCTGGACTACTTCCGGGGCGAAATTCGTAAGTGTAAGCTATACCAATGCCTCAGGATGCAGCGCAGCAGCACCAACCGTATTTAATGTAACGGTAAGTCCGGTGCCATCAGCAGCAGGAACTATCACCGGAACCACTACCCTATGCCAGGGTACCTCAGGTGTGACCTATACCACCACAGCTATCAGCGGTGCTACTTCTTACAGCTGGACTGTTCCCACAGGAGCAACCATTGTAACAGGAGCTACAACCACCAGCATAACGGTGGACTATGGCAGTACAGCAGTATCAGGGCTTGTAACAGTAGCCGGCAGCAATGCCTGCGGACTGGGCACATCCTCTTCCCTGTCAGTAACTGTTAACCCGATACCAGCTACCCCAACCATTACCCGCGTGGGTTATATCCTGACCAGCAGTTCACCTGCAGGCAACCAGTGGTATAAAGATGGTGTTCTGATCACCGGAGCAACAGCACAGACCTATGAAGTTTTGGAGACAGGCACCTATTCAGTGGTTGTAACGCTGAGCGGATGTACTTCAGAAAGTTCAGAAGGACTCCTGGTTGTATACACCGTAGGGGTGAATGAACTGGTAAAACTGCAGAAAGTGGAAGTTTATCCAAACCCCAATGATGGACAATTCACACTGGGAGTAACCAGCTCATCGAGAGAGATGTTCGACATCCGCATCATGAGTAACCTGGGTGTGGTTGTTTATGAAAGAAAGGGCGTTGAAGTAGACGGAAGCCTCAAACAGGAAATTGACCTTTCCAGGATGCCTAAGGGTATTTATTCAGTGGTACTGCTCAGCGGTAACACTCAAATCATCCGCAAGGTAGTTATCAACTAAAGGGCTTAAAACCCCGGTTTATGCAAAGGCTGCCTTAAATGGGCAGCCTTTGTCTTTTTAATCCGGTGAGTACAGAAATCTTCTCCACGAATTAATTTAATTGCTTCTATGAATCACAGGAACTCTTGTGGTTGAATGTTAAACGCCACAAACATTTCACCTAAAAGTAAAGGCAGGAAAGGACAAATTCAGAAATTCTTTTAGAAAAGATTGACTACTGTTTACCTTTTTTCACTAGTAAGGCCAGGAAGAAGAAGATTCCCAATAATATGAAATTATAGGCCGGGTAGAAATAATTAGACCAGAAATGTCCCAGGAATCTATCTCCTGCAAGTACAGCAATAATTCCAAGTAACATAAGGATCATTCCAATAGCGCCGCTGGCCCAGGCCAACCATTTAAATAAATTTTTCATAAATAAATTATTTGATAAGTAAAGATAAGGAAATGGGTTAAAAATTATTCATTCCGACCTGAAAAACAGATGCAGACACAGTCGATGAATATTCAATTGATGATTCTATCAAAAGACTTTATTACTTTTGCAGATTGATCTGATTAACAGTATCAAAGACCCAACCCTTATACTTTACACATCTGCCAACCCGGAAGACTTCCCAAAACTTTAGTTCAGGCAGAAAGAACAACCAATTTATGAAGCGATATTACTATTTACTGCTCTTTTTACTCGTCAGTCTGAGTGTGAAAAGCCAAATCCCAACCGGATATTACAATTCTGCAATAGGGCTCAGCGACACCGCCTTGAAGACGGCGTTGTATAATATCATTAAAAACCATACAATAGTAAGTTATGATGGGTTATGGACGGCCTATCAAACGACAGATAATGATGCCACCGGTCATGTTTGGGATATGTATTCCAATTGCACCTTTACCTTTGGAAGTGACCAATGCGGCAGCTATCAGGTGGAATGTGACTGCTACAACCGGGAGCACAGTTTCCCTCAAAGTTGGTTTAATAGTAGTTCACCTATGGTGAGTGACATGTTTCATGTTTATCCCACAGATGGTAAAGTTAATGGGATCCGCGATAACTATCCTTACGGCACAGTAGGTACAGCGACAATTACTACTGGAAATGGATCCAAAAGAGGCCCTTGCAATTATCCAGGTTATACGGGAATTGTATTTGAACCCATAGATCAATATAAAGGAGATTTTGCCAGGACCTACTTCTATATGGCTACAAGGTATGAAAACCTGATTGCTAACTGGCATTCCAATGATGCCAATGCTGAAGCCATTTTGTTGCCAAACTCTTATCCCGTATTTGAAACCTGGTTCTTGAATATGCTGGGTGAATGGCATATTGCCGATCCTGTGAGTCAGAAGGAAATTGACAGGAATAACGATATTTATACCAGTTTTCAGCACAACCGTAATCCATATATTGACCATCCTGAATATGTATACCAGGTATGGGGAGTTGGAGCTAATCAACCCACACCAACGATCACGGGCCCTGCTTCCTTATGTAAAAACGCAACAGGTAACGTCTATACCACTGAATCGGGTCAGACAAACTACAGTTGGATCATTTCTGCAGGCGGAACGATCACTGCCGGGGGAGCGGGCAGCAATACAGTTACAGTTACATGGAATACTGCTGGAGCACAAACCGTTTCAGTGAATTATACAAATACTGGAGGATATGCGGCTCCTTCACCTACAGTTTACAATGTAACTGTAAATGCTTTACCTGTTCCGGTAATATCCGGACCTTCATCAGTTACTGTAAATACTGCAGGATATGTTTACACAACCCAGGCAGCCATGACCAACTATGTGTGGACTTTGCCTGTTGGTGGAACAATCACATCCGGAGGTGGAAGTACAAATAGCAGTGCAACTGTAACCTGGACTCAAACCGGGAACTATGGCATATCAGTGAACTACCAGAACAGCAACGGATGTACAGCTGCAGCTGCAACAATATATCCTGTGACTGTAAATCTTCAGGCAGAGCCCAGTGAGTATCCTGCTGATTTCTCAGCTTACAATATCATTCTTCACTGGACTGATGCTTCTGGTATCAATGTGCCCGAAGCTTACCTAATCAGGATGAGCAGCGTGGGATTTGGCAATATACAAACCCCTGTAGATGGTACTCCTGTGCTAAATTCAGCCACAGACCTCAACGTACCCTATGGTGCGCAAAAAGCCTGGTTTTCGAACCTCACTCCCAATACTACCTATTATTTCAAGATCTTTGGGTATTCAGGCAGTGGTGGTGGTATCAATTACAAGACTGATGGATTGATTCCGGAAGTTCAGCAATTAACTTCACCATAATTTCTGACAGTCCAATGAAAAAGAGTATTTTCCTCCTACTGATAGCCCTGACATTTTACCAGGCTAAGGCAGTCATTCCACCTGGATACTATAATGCGGCTACCGGCCTGACAGGAACAGCCCTTCAGGCTGCTCTTTATAATATAATTGATAATCACACTGTACTCACCTATACTCCCGGGGTTTGGAATGCTTATTATACTACTGATGATAAGCCCAATGGAACTGTTTGGGATATGTATTCTGACATTCCTGATGGGTCTCCCAATGGCAATCCACCATATGTATATCTGATGGGTTCTGATCAATGCGGAACTGGTGGTGTAACAGCCGAAGGTCAATGTTACAGCCGGGAACATTCCTGGCCTAAGAGCTGGTTTGGAGGTGAAGTTTACCCCATGTATTCCGATCTCTTCCTTTTGGTTCCAGCCGATCAATATGTTAATAATATGCGTTCCAATTATCCATATGGCGAAGTCAATATTCCAACAAATACCTCTCTGAATGGGGGAAAACTAGGGCCCTGTGTATCACCTGGCTATTATTCCACTGTATTTGAACCACGGGATGAATATAAAGGTGATTTTGCAAGGATATATTTTTATGTTTCAACCCGATACTTAGCAGAAGGTGCAAGCTGGCCAGGAAGTGCTGCTGCTGCCGGGTCCCAGCTTTTACCCTGGGCCCAGGATCTGATGATGCTCTGGGCTCAACAGGACCCTGTTTCACAGAAAGAGATTGACAGAAATGAAGCCATTTATTTAATTCAACATAACCGCAATCCTTTTGTAGATCATCCGGAATATGCCCAGGCCATTTGGGGCAGCAATACTGGCACCTCCCCGGAACCATCGAATTATCCTTCAAACTTTTCAGCCCATAATATCTTTCTTCAATGGACAGATGCAACAGGACCGATCATTCCCGAAGGTTACCTGATGAGAATGAGCAGTCTTGGATTTAATGACATCCAGGATCCAATTGATGGGGTTCCTGTTATCAATTCTCCAACTGAGAAAAATGTTGCCTATTCATTACAAGGTTGCTGGTTCATGGATTTAACGCCTGGAACTACTTACTTTTTCAAACTCTTTGCTTATACTGGTTCAGGCAGTAGCATCAACTATAAAACCGACAATGTTCCGCAATTTCAACAAACGACACAACCCTGAGTTGTAAATATACTGCTGCGGGATGTTCGCCATAATCGATATTGAAACCACAGGGGGAAGTGCTGTTAATGAAAAAGTTACAGAAATAGCCATTTATATTCATGATGGTCAGAAGGTCATTGCGGAGTATTCCACGTTGGTGAATCCTGAAAAGAAAATCCCTCCCTTTATTACCAGGCTAACAGGCATTTCAGATGAAATGGTGCTGAATGCGCCAAAATTTTATGAAGTAGCCAAAAACATCATTGAAATTACAAAAGACTGCATTTTTGTCGCCCATAATGCAATCTTTGATTACAGTTTCATCAGGCATGAGTTTCTCAATCTGGGATATAAGTATTATCGTCCGACGCTCTGTACTGTGAAACTCTCGCGAAAATTACTTCCGGGTTTTACATCCTATTCTCTTGGCAACCTCTGTGAAAGTCTGGATATCCGGATTGAAAACAGGCATCGGGCTGCCGGAGATGCTCTTGCCACAGTGAAAGTTTTTGAGAAACTACTCGAAGCCGATCCCACTCTGAATGGGGTGAATCCACAAATACTGAATCCATCTCTAAATAAATCCGTTTTTTCGAGGATCCCACATTCTCCGGGTGTATATTATTTCCACGATGATAGCGGGAAGATCATTTATATCGGTAAGAGTAAAGATATACGTACCAGGATATTATCTCATTTCACAAATACACAGTCGCCTAAGACCTTTGAAATGACCGGCAGGATCGCTGATATCAGTTTTGAAGAAACGGGTAGCGAACTTATTGCTTTGCTGTTGGAATCAGATGAAATCAAGAAACATCTTCCCTTATTCAACCGACTACAAAGGAGGACACTCTATAAATACGGGTTGAACACCTATCTAAATCATGCAGGATATTTAAACCTCCAGGTAAGTAAGCTGACTCCTTCATCCAATCCCATAACGGTTTTCTTATCACTAAATGAAGCCAACAATACTTTGCACCAGTTGGTAACAAAATTCCAGCTTTGCCAGAAACTAAGCGGATTATATCAAAGTCAGGGGGCCTGTTTTCACCATTCTATCGGACAATGTAACGGAGCCTGTATTGGTGCTGAAAGTCCGGACGCTTACAATGTCAGGGTTAATGCTGCCCTGGCGTTCTATGAGCACCCCTGGAAGAATGTCCTGATTATTGATAATGGACGGAATGAGGATGAGAAATCTGCCATACTCATCGAAAACGGGAAATATACCGGATTTGGTTGGTTCGAGAAAAATGGATCTACCTATCAGAAGGACATAATTCTGGATTGCATTAAAAGGTACCAGGATAACAGGGATATTCAACAGATCATCCGACAATACACCCGCACCCGAAGAGGATTAAAATTTATTAAATTTTAAAATTCAAATTTCTTACTACTCAAGGCTATATCATATGCCTCTCATTTTTACTTGATTACCGAATAGCTATGACTCATTCCCTAATATAGACTTTTCAGATAAATTTCTTTGCCATTCTGGAAACAAAAATTCTAATATTGGGACAAAATCATAGAATGTTTCCTCTTTCCAAATGGGTAATATTATGACAAACAAATGAATACAATTCATGGCATAATATTGGTCATTATAGGCATCACAAAAGTGTTTATTTGCCCTGTTTCGGACAAAAAAGATCAAAACATACATAAGAAATTAATCTTGTTTTCTATAAATATCAGAATCTCAGGATTTAACTTGTAACCTATAACCAGAAACCCCATATTGACAAGAACCGGGATTAGTAGTCCCGGTTTTTTGTTTTCCCAAATTGAACCATTTTGAGTGATTTTATCATTGAAGCGGGAGAAGTTTTCATAAAAACCCTTTGCGATCTGGTTCACCAGGTAAGAGAATGCTGGTGAGATTAAACTTTTGACAAATTATCATGTTTTTTAACAAATATTCCGTTTAATTTATCTGTTTATTATTCCTGTTATGCTCCCTTCAACCTACTTTTGCATAAAATGAAAGGAAATGAAATATTGTTTACATCTCTTGTCGTTCCTGATATTTATCAGTCTTTTTTCATCTTGCAAAAGTGCACTCTTGCCTGAAAAACCAATGGTATCCTATCAGGAATTCAAATATCAACCCGAGCCTTCCCTGATCAATGTTCCCATAGAAATGAAGATACCGGAACTGGAATTATTCCTGAATCGGCAGCTGACCGGGTTGATTTATGAAGACAACAGCCTGGACGATAATGGTGGCGATAACCTGATGGTAAAAGCCTGGAAAAAAGACGCCATAAAGCTCTCTTTCGACAAAGGGCAGTTTATTTACACGGTACCATTAAAATTATGGATCAAGGCGGGGTGGAAGATAGAGAAATTTGGAATTTCACTTTCAGATTACAAAGAGGTGAATGCAGAGATTTCCCTTGATTTTCATACCGGGGTAGGTGTCAACAAAGACTGGACGATCAATACAAAGACTGTTTCTGATGGATATCGCTGGATCAGCAAACCTGTATTGAAGCTAGGCCCCATTGATTTGCCCATAACCTTTATTGCTGACCTTATCATTAAGTATAATATGGAGACTATTAGCACTGCCATTGATGAGGGAATGAAGTCAAGCCTCGATCTTAAAACAAACGTTCAGCAAGCCTGGATTGATATTCAGAAACCCATGCTCCTGGATAAAGACTATAAGCTTTGGCTCAAAGTAACCCCTAAATCAATTTCAGCAGCCCCTATAACCGGCAGCAAAGGGTTTATCCGCCATACTTCTTCCATTCAGGCAGTAGCTGAGTGCTTTACAGGAAAAGAGCCGTCATATAATGTTAATAAGACATTACCTGACCTAACCCCTGTTTCGAAGTTAAGCGACAACTTTATTATCAACCTGACTTCTTATATAGGATATGAATATATTGATTCCATTTCAAAAGCACTATTGGTCAACACTACCTATACCGTAGGTAAGAAAAACCTTACTATCACCGGGGTTAATGTTTATTCGGGAGAAGATAAACTCATAGTTGAGACAGATGTTACAGGAAGCATTAAAGGCAAGCTTTATTTTGCCGGCAAACCGGTATACAGGGCGGCTGATTCATCTATAATTCTTTCGAACCTGGATTTCCATCTGAAAACCAGGAATGTATTGCTTAAGTCAGCAACATGGCTTGCTAATGGCGGGATTGAAAGAATTCTTGAAAAGAAGATGGTATACCCGGTGGGAGGAGATTTAAGGAACACCTATGATTTATTAGAAGAAAACCTTAAACATTATGAACTGGCAGAAGGCTTTTATCTGGGAGGGCAATTACTTAAAATGGAGGTTATGCAGCCTGTGTTAAGTAAGCAGGCAATCATTGCTCCTGTAGTGATTGAAGGCAAAGTTCATGTTGGATTACAAAATAATTAAGAAATTTTTCAAAATAAATATTACAAAATGGTCCTGGGGCAATAAACTAGAAAGCAAATATCCCAAACCATGAAACAAGTTGACTATCTATCAGGAGACCGTTATCCGGAAGGCGTTTGTAACCTTGTACAAGGAAAGAAAATTTCTTTCTCTTTATTTCAGAAAGCCATAAAGGTAAATGCCGATCTGCGTCAGCAGATTAAAGACATTGTTGACCTAGGATTATGTGAATACGCATTCCGGGTAAACTCAGAGATTATTAAAGCTGCAAAAGAGCGGGCTGAACTTCAGACAACTGAAATCATGATGAAGTTCCTTAAAGGAGCCGGGAATTACCAATTTATGAAACATCTCATCCACAGGAACCGTGTTATCAGGTTATTGGCTCAAAAAGAGATTATGGAGCAGGATGAATTTGTGAATAAGGTTAAAAAACTGAAAGTGGTTTAGTAATAGTTATATCATAGACTTTTGATTAGCCTCTTTTTTAGGAGGCTTTTTTTATGCATGACACTAAAGCATAATTGAATACCCGACAACGATAATAAAATCATTCTCCCTTTCATCCTGAAACTTTGATTGAATCATATAAGCAGCATCAATAGTGTGCTTTTTTAGAATTTGAACTTCCACACCTCCTCCAAACCTTATTTTGTCAATTAGTAAATCTGATCCAGGGTTGAGAGCTGTGAAGCCTTCGGAAAACAGGTAAGGGGACCAGTTCTTGTCAAGATCAAGCTTAATTTGAGCTTTGGTCCTGGAGTACCATTCTGGTGTAGCATTTTCCCTGGTATTAACAGGCACAAATTCTGTCTGAATTCGCTCCCTGACTTGCAGAACAATTGGTTTTAGTTTAATACGGCCGCTTAAATCGGCATAAAACCTTGATTTTCGTTCATAACTGTCATCAAGTCTTCTATCAAAAGTATGCCTGTAATGAATGGATAATTTCAAGGGTTTACTGATTCTATAATCAACTCCCAGGTCAGTAAACACAGTACTTGCTTCGGTAATGTTCTCCATGATTCTTACTTCCTGTGACAATTGAATGGCAAAGGTTTCTGAAAGGTTTTTCTGTGCAGTACCGGAGACCCATAGTCCGGCATCATTCACCTGGGCATATCCATTGACAGATGCCAGGATTAATACAAGCAGGATAAAGGGGAGGAGCGTTTTACTCATAATAATAGATTCGGATAGAGGCAATATCCTTCAGATAGTCCAGTTTGGTTACTGAAATACGATGAATATTCAGCCCGGTGCGAAACCTCAGTTCTTCCATGAGTTGCGCATGGTGTTCCGGTTTTACAAGATCAATTTTCTCAAACTGTATATTTTTGCTTTGTTCTCTTCGAAGCAGCAGCTTGGTGTCCATGATAACTGTGACCAGGAAGATGATTCCACAAATGATTCCCAGTTCATCATATTCAAGCTGAATACCTGACAGCAATCCAAGCGCTATAAAGATGAAGAGGTAAGTCATATCTTTCATTCCAATTCCGGCAGTCCGGTATCGAAGCATGGAAAACACGGCAAACAAACCGAATGCCGCCCCCATGGATATTTTGACCTTATTCAGCACAAAGGTTAAAAGGAATATTATAATGTTAAAGAGAATAAAAGTGAAGATGGTATCCATTTTCCTGTAATTGGGATAATAGACCACCAATATGATCAGTAAGACAGCAGCAACATCAATTCCAAGAGTTATAAAGAAGCGGGAGTTGATTTCAATAATGTCCTTATCTTTTTTCTTTGCTTCGGCTTTAGCATCCTTGCTATCTGTTTCTTCTGCCAGGATTTCTGATTCAATAGCTGAAAGCGACTGTCCAAAAGAGGGTGTTGCAAACAATAACATGATCAGAAACAGTAACTTGGCGCTATTCCTGGTTATTTGATAATTTCTTAACATGGAGAAGTTTAGGTTTGAAGTTATTACTTTTTATGTCCTGGTTCATGCTGGCAATACCCAGGCAATATTTACTTAAAGAGAGTGGATGGATGTGGTGTGATTGCATGACGGAGATCATCGGTGAACGTGATGTTTTTTCCTGTTTCACCTCAGCGATGACAATACCTGGATATTCGCAACAATTCGGCTGTGTACCATAGCTGAGGGATACATCAATGGTTACCCTTTCAGACAGGTTCTTATTGACAAGTGTTATCCTGTTATAATTTACTTTCAGTGATTCCACAAGTGCTGTGGCTTCAAAATCAGTTTTTTTAATAAGCAATTGTTCAGAAGCTCCCTCAATGTTACTTTTCAACTCTTTAACCTTCACCCGGTCCTTTATAGTGCGTCCTTTATTTGTTTTAAATTTTATTTCAAAGAAACACAGGCCTGAATCGACATATTTGCGATACCTCACTTTATGCCTGTTCAATTTCCCATTATGGTGCTGGATGTACATTGAGAAATCAGTCGTATCGAAATAATGTGTCTCATACCGGCTGAAGCGTTCTTCTTTTATCGATAATACCTTGTAATTCTCCTGGCAATTCCGGAGAATTTCAGGAAGGAGGCTTCGTTGAAAGATAAATTTGAGGTCCATCCTGTCCAATAGCTTTGCACGGTCCATCTCTTCCAGACTGATGGGCTCAAATAATGCCAGGATTGGGGAAATATCCTCCATTGGATCAGTGATATTCATAACTCCATTTCTTGATTGCCTCAGACTTTTTCTCTTTATTCTGGCTGATCTTTTGAATTTTAAGTTGCCTGGAGTTGTATTTATATTCAACCAATTTAAGGACTGTTCCCTTTGCGTCTGTAGTTGTCTCTGATTTCTTTTCCCCATCGGGATAATAACTAAAACTAGTCGTTTGAATCAAAGTCCCGGAAGGATCATATTCCCTTTCATCTGTTTTTTTCCCAAGGGTATTGTAGAGGTAGGCTTTATGGGATTTGATCACAAAATCTCCCTCATACTCAATTTCTTCGATTTTGTTCTGCTTCCTGTCGTATTTCGTGGTTTTTTTATGATCAACTGTCCCATCTTTTTTATAGTTAATTTCAAGAACAGGATTCCCGTTTTTATCAAACTCATCATAAGACTCTTTGACCAGCTCGGCAGACCCTTCTTCAGTATCAGATTGCCAGGTAGTCACTGATTTTATTTTGTTGAGTTTTATTTCTTTACTACCCTGTGCAAATGTCAAGAGTCCACTGAAAAGAAGAAAGAAACAGATGATGATATTTTTCATTTATGATTGCTTGGTATTATTAATAAATCCCATTACTTGAAGATGGTAATATCTTCGACTTCAATACTTTCTTTATTCCTGCTGATGGTTACATCCCTGATTACCGGTATTAGCGCGCGGGTTTGCAAGGTTGAGTCTTCAGAATAGCAGAATAGATGGTATTCACCAGGACGAAGGTATTTAAATTCGAAGCTACCGTCATAATTTGTTTTAACCTGGTCACTATAAGAACGATCGTCACCATAGATCAGGTATACATCTATTTCCTGACCATAGTATTCTTCGTGCAAAGTTGTAAAGAATTCATCATAATCCCTCACATACACCTTGCCATAAATTCCTGAACTCCCTCCAGAACCCGGCTCTTTACTACAGGATTGAAAAACGATGACAAAGATGAGCAATAAGCCGACAGCTATCCGTTTTTTCTTTAATGAAATCATATTTTCCTTATTGACATTTTAAAAAGTTGGTTTAGAAACTGTCTAAAATTATTAAAATGAAGCGCAAAAAGAATTCAGAATTCATCCGCCAATTGGCAGACAGTATCCAGGAGCCTTCGTTTCATGCTCATATCCTTACCTCACCAACAGCTTTTCTATTTCCTGGAACCCGTTTCCACTGATTCTCACTATTAAAAGCCCTGAGAAGCCTTTACATTCATATTGCAGGGCAACAGCATCCATGTGTTCAGGATTGGCATCATATTCTTCCTTAAATATGCATTGACCTGAAGCATTAAAAATTTCAATGTTGTATGCTTCCCTGGGATTGACAAATTCAATGGTAAATTGTTCTGAGGCGGGATTAGGATAAACATTGAAACCATTAGTTGGAGTGGTGCCCACAAAATTGTTAGCACAAGGTGAAGGCTCCATAAATACAAAAGGGCCATAACCATTGGGGTATCGGCCTAATGTTCTCGAATCGGGAACAGTGGTAAGTATATGTGAGTCGATAACCTCTTCTTTTGAATTTTCAAGCTCCAGTTTGATGAAATTTTTGCCAGGAATTGAGAAATCCAGGTAATTCCCTGTTATATCCCTGGAATCTACGCATAAAAATTTCCCAGCCTCAATTACCACATCAGGAAATAACCATTCATCCATTAGTTCAGAACTGAAAGTAAACCTAAAGCCTTCAAGGTTGATGGGTTCTGTGGTTCGATTCTGGATTTCTATCCATTCATTATTATTTAAGCTAACTTCATTTATAACTAATTCGCCTTTCCCGATGGCAGGTTGCAAAGTATAATACTCATAAGCGGCCCTGGGAGGGGAAAAGACTCCGGCACTGTCATTCTGAGCATAGATGTAATACTGGAATACATTCCCATTCAATAAAACAGAAGCTGTAAAGAAGCCATCATCAGCCACTGCATCACCGGATTGGCCATTATCCCACATTGACACTTGTGTGAACAGATCCTCCCTTTTGCAACGATATGCCAATATCACCTCAGAAGCATCTTCAATTTTAGCTTCAATCACCACAGGTTGTTGCTTCAGAGGTATTTCAGGGGAATTCCTGATTTCAGTGATTAAGGGATGACTGCTGATTCCTTTATAACCCGCTAAATATGCAGAACGGGCCGTCATTAAGTCCCGGAGACCCGGGTACAGAATCATGCTTCCAACACCTCCAACGGTTGTATCTGCATTATTGATAAAATCCTGGAAAGAATAGAATTTGTTTGTATCTGCCTGAACACTTAGCCGGATAAGTTCCTGCATCGACAATGCCTTTGAATAATAATTGCCATTTTCAATGTTCTCCCCGATGATTGTCCGGATATGAGCCAGGTACATACGCTTCAGGGTATCATTGGCAAACAGCCGTGTCATCAGTGGCCTTGGACTTATGCTGAATTTAAGGTGCTGTAAGGGATCAAGAGTTTTCAGCTTTGGGATGGTGAGTCCAAGAAAATTGGTAGATCCATCAGTATCCCTAAAACTTCCGAAGGACATATTCAGATCCCAGAGGAGCGGATTAAACCTGCCATTTTCATCTTCATAGAGATAGTAGTTCTGTGCATACCCTATATAACTGTCCAGGTTCAGCAGCGCATAGTTGAAGGCATGCATCCAAAGAGCCCTGTCTATATTAAGGTATTGGCCCAAACTATCAGAATTCGTGTTCAGTATCCTGATTAGATTGACCAAATTACTCCACCCCCTGTCAGACTCCATTTTGTAATAGGGTAAGTATCCACTGGTATCCGTACCATGTGAATATGCAAGGTTAGCATTCTGTCCGAAAGGATAAATCAAGGTTTCGGGTTCCCCTTTGAAAAAGCTTCGATCATTAGATCCAAACCTTGATGTAATGAATCTTTTATCTATTGCTTCAACATTGGTATACAGTCCGATATATTCCTCATTAACAAATAGCCTGCTATAATTTGCCCTGGGAGCAGGCATATATTGACGAGCAATTTCATAGGAAAGTACTTCCCTGACAAAGGAAGGATCATGGATAACATTACTCAGTTTTATTTTAGCAAAGCCTTGATAATCCTGCCCGGCATGAATATAATCAAGATCAATATTGAAAGGATTCTTTATCTCATTACTATTCCAGGAGCTATACCCTTTATACCGGATCCCGGCATCAGGAAATTCTTCACCATTCACCTTGACGTCACCTATCAATCGTCCGCTATCTCCCTGGTTAATGAACAAACTATCGAGAATATGTCTCCAATCTGATTCCCTGAAAGAGATGCGGATTTCATTGATAGCTGAAGCATCATAGAAATTCACCTCCTGGGCATTTGTCGAAGAAGCAAACCAAAAAATCCCTATTAACAGAAACCAAAACCTCACTTAATAACCACCTTTAGTGTATTAATTGTTTGGGTATTTTTTATTGAGAGAACATAAATACCTGCGGGTAATCCCTTAATGTTAATTTCAACATCACCTGAAACACCGGATTGATAAAGAGCCATCTGTCCCTGTAAATTGGAGAGACCTATGTCAGATACAGACCTGATCCCGGTAATTTTCAGCCAGTCCCTGGCAGGATTTGGGAAGATATTGATACCAGTTAAAGAGGATTCAATTTGTCCATCCAGTTTAATAAATTCAGAAACCCCATTTCCGGTTGCTATCCAAATATGGTCATTTTGGTCAATGGCCAGTCGTTTGACCATTGGGTTCACTAATCCATCTTCCACTTTATAAGTAATCCAATCTGTTTGATCAAACCAGTTTAGCGCACCATCCTGGAGATAATCAGCGTAGATGCCGGCCCACACATCCTGATCTGAGTCAATGGCAAGGTCTTTGACATAATTATTAAATAAACCATTTACGGTAGTATAGGTGGTAACTAACTGGTCGGAATTATCAAGCAGGGTTACACCCATAAAAGAACCCACCCATTTATTTCCAGCTTCATCGACAGTGATACATGAAATATTATTATCCGGCAATCCCTGGGCTGTTGTAAAAATGGTAAACACAGAGCCGTCGAATTTAACCAGGCCACCCAGCCAGGTTCCCATCCAGACTTTGCTTCCATCTGTTGTTATATAACTTATCATATCAGAAGGCAAGCCATTGGAAGTGGTATAATTTGTGAAAGTGGAGCCATTGAGCTTTGACACTCCCCCACTGGTACCAATCCATAGGCTACCATCATCAGCTCCTGCAATATAGCTTACCATATCATTCACCAGTCCATTGGATGAGTTAAAGTTTGTCCAGGCTGCACCATCATAGCTGCTGATACCAAGATCGGTTCCTACCCAAATATGGTTATTGACATCTACTGCTATACAATTGATAAAGTTATCAATCAAGCCATTTGCCGTGGTAAAGGTGGTCCATGAAGAGCCATCAAAACGGGCTACACCCGACTGAGTTCCGAACCACTTCACATTATTTGCATCTACAGCTACCCCATTCACATTATTATCCGGGAGACCGTTAGTGGTTGTATAGTTAATAAAAAACTGGGCCTGAGAAATGAGTGAACTCATCACCAGCATGCCGGGAATTAAAAAGTGCAACAGATATTTCATTTGCTTATAATAACATCAGTGAATGAATACTTTCCCTATGAAAATGACTTTGTTCAGGTTTATAAGTTTGAATAAATATACACCTGTTGGAAGATTTGCAACATCAATATCTTCTTTGCCTTCTTCATCAAGAATGAGTTGTCCCAGGTAGTTATAAGCCAACAGATGTTTTGTGCCCGGGATATTCTCAATTCCACTTATCCTTACCTGTTCTGAAACTGCATGATAGTATATATTTACAGGCCAGTTCAACGATTGTTCTTCGCTGGAAGTGTACACGACCGGGGTTGAAAGATCTGATTCGCAGCCGTTGGTAATTATTTGTACCTGGTAATTACCCGGTTCTGATGGAAGATAGTATCGGAAGGTGGCACCTTCAATCAGGCTGCCATTCCGAAACCATTGGTTATTACTTTCACTGCTGGAAATAAGGCTATCTTCATGAACCGTTATTACAGGTGTTTCCGGATAAGGTGTTACAATAACCTTCACTGAATCGGTTGCTGTGCATGTTCCACTCGTGATTGTCACGATAAAAGTGGTTGTTTCGGTTGGATTGATTAATGGATTTTGCTGGTTGGAAGTAAAACCCGGGGGATTCGAAGTCCATTGGTAAGTATAATTGGAGCCCCCGATTCCCTGTGCGTCAAGCTGTGCTGCATCCCCTTCGCAGAGACTCTTAGGAACGGCGGTTGCATTTGCATAGCCAATGCTGTTAACATAGCAATCGGTATATCTGAATGCGGATGTATTAGTACCTGCAACTGTTTTTGACCAGACCACATTCTGATTTGGGTCAATTTCGTACATATATCCTGAAAATGAGATATTGACCAGGGTATTACCGTTTGGTAATTGTTGTGAATTGCCTTCATTCTGGGTAGGGCTTCCGCTATAGGTATGGCGCCAGGAATAAGTTGCCGGTTCGTAGGACATTCCCGGTGTATGAGAATAATTATAACCATCATAAGGAGGGGAAACCAGGTCGACACAGGTTTTACCTCCTGCACCGCCTTTATTATTGAATCCACATAGAAATCCGGCATTCGGGCATCCTGCTGGCACCCAATGCGCATCATGCACAACATTGAAATTAGCGGAACCAGAGGCTTGATAGGCTTCAGGATTCCCCCATCGGTAGAGGATATCCCCACCTTTTCCTGAATTTCCTCCTGAATGAGAAGCGGCTTCAGCGATAGTTGTGCTATGATCAATCACATAGAACTCATTCATATTATGGGAAGAAAAAACGATTTGGTCCAACTGTTCATTGTAATCAATCCCGTTTACATGCAGCCAGTCTTTTTGTGCTTTATAGTTAACATTAAGTAGTTCCGGATGGTCAACGATGGATGTAACATAATTAGCTTTGGACGGGTATAAACTTTGGCTCAAATGATCCCAGGCATGCCATTCCCAAACGACATTCCCTCCCGTAGTTCCTACCGGTTCAATTTCAACAATTTTATCGGGCCACATCGTTATATTTTGTGAACATCCTGCAGCTGAAACCTGCGTTGGATTGCGGGTTTCATAGGCGATAAGGAGGACATTTCCATTGGGCATAGGGCAAATATCATGATGGGTGCAGTATTCTGTTGTGGAATACACATAGTCCCAGATAACATTGCCATTCCAATCCACTTTTTGAACTTCTCCGCAAATCGGACCCCCGGTGAAATAGTTTCCTGATTTGGCAACAGTGCGGAGAATCACACCACCTGGTAACAGGTAGGAAGAGTAACCAACCGGTTTAGATGAGTTGAATGTCCACATTTTATAAGTAGCCCCGGTTAAATCAACGAGATAGGCTTTGGTGCTGTTTTTTAAGCTGTAAAGCGTGTAGCTGCCATAAGGCTGAGCTGAAACTACCACACATAAAAAGAAAGCGATGGCAATTAAGAAATTTGTAAGCTTCATAGAATCTGGTTTTATCAGCTTTAAAAGTTCTGGAACTAAATGATAATCCAAAGGTTGTCAAATTTGTGCAGTTATCATTTTACCTTGAGTTTACAAATTAATAAAATATTAATTTACTGTTAAAAACAAATAGATGGAAACACTGATTTTTCGACTAGACTACTGAATTCTCATGACCAATGGGAAACAGATACAGCGTAAAGTGTTGATCATTAAAATAAGGTTAAGAATGATTACAGCCGGATATCTAATATCCCGACTAGCATTGCATCAGAAGAAACGGCTGTTGACAAATTCCTGGAACTTCTCCTTATAGTTTTCTGAAATAGGAATATAGGTTTTCCCAAAGATAATCCGATTCCTTTCGATCGTTTTTATCATTTCGAGATTAACAATATAGGATCGATGCACTCTCATGAACAAGTTTTCCGGCAGATTTTCTTCCAGAGACTTCATACTCATGAGAGTAAGAATCGGTTTTTCTTCACCTGACAGATATATTTTGACATAATCTTTAAGACCTTCAATAAATTGAATACTGTTGAATTCGATCTGGATCATCTTATAATCACTTTTCACGAACAGTGAATTTCTGACTTCAGGAGAAATATTTTTTGATTGAAAGTCGAACCAACGCTTGGCTTTATTGGCTGCCGTCAGGAATTCAGGGAAACTGACAGGTTTTAAAAGGTAGTCGAGGGCATCTACTTTAAATCCGGATATTGCATATTTCTCAAATGCTGTTGTAAAAATCACTCTTGGCCCTTCAAGAATACTTTTACTGAATTCAAGTCCTGATAATCCGGGCATCTGAATATCAAGGAATATTAGCTGAATATCCAGCTGAGTCATAATTTCCATTGCCTGGAAAGCACTATTGCATCTGCCGGCTAGTGACAGAAATGGTGTTTTGTTTACATATCCCTCCAAAAGATCAAGGGCAAGGGGTTCATCATCGACGATCAGGCAGCTGATTTTCATAATTTCAGGGATAGGGTTGCAATATATTGTTCGCCATTGATTTCATTTGATAAATCATAGGCCCCTTGATAAATAAGATCAAGTCTTTTTTTAAGATTTACCAGGCCAATACCCGACCCACTCCGATCAGATTCAGTTTTTGGGAAATTGCTATTCCTGACGATGCATACAATTTCATTTTGCCGGGAATTAGTGATCTCAATCTTAATTAAGGAAGGTTCGGTTGGACTAACACCATGTTTGAAGGCATTTTCTACCAGTGATATAAATAACAAAGGGGCAATTTCCAGGTCCTCTTCTGATGCAGAGATATTTGTTTCAAGTTTTACATGTGAAGGCAACCGGAGGCTCATTAATTCAATGAAATTTGAGGTAAACTTCAGATCTTTGATTAACGAAACTTTCGGCTGATCACTATCATAAAGCACATAACGGATCAGGTTACTAAGCTGGTGAACGGCATGTTGAGCATGATCCTGATTAATACTGATCAGGGAGTAAATATTATTAAGTGTATTAAACAGAAAGTGTGGATTTAACTGATGCTTCAGGTTATTCAGTTCCGATTCCACATGTAATTTCTCCAGTTCCTTTTGCTCTGCCTGTGACTGATACCATTGGGTTGTCATCTTGATAGCCACTGAAAGTCCGACCGTTACTGACATAGAAATAATATCTCTGAAGAATATTATACCCTCCATGCGGGGTTTGGGAGGGAATTGATTTCTTTTCTCAAATTGTGCAAAGTACTCAACGAAATAAAAGTGTTTAATAGTGTCCATCAAAAAGATACAAGCAGCAATCAGGACAATGTTTACCAGAAAAAACTGCCAGATTTTTTTATTGAACAGGTATTGAGGGATGATCCAAAACGAATTCATGTAAAATACCAGGATCAGGAAGAGCGCAGGAAGTGAGAAGTCGAGGAAGCGGACCAGGCTTCTTTCACCTTCACTGTAAATAAATACCAGGGGAAAAATAATGATCACCCCCCAGATGATTATATGGATCAGGAATTGAAGGCGATGTTTGAATGGATTAGAGTCGATCATATTGGGGTTGATTTTACTGTCATTGTGCTGGGTGCTGGGTGCTGTGCTCGCCTGAACGGGAAATTTGAAAGAAGGTTTTGAAGATGTCGGATGTCAAACTCCTTCTTAATTCTGAATTCGTTAATCTTCAATCGTTAATCAAAATTGCTCTTGAATTTAGATTGTCGATTAACCCTGCCTGACTGCGAAAAACCAGCTAAGTATTAGCATTCCTGCAGGCAGGCAGGGATTTTTGATTTTTGAAGATCCAAGCCATAGGCCTTCCTTCGTAATATCCAACATCCGATCCGAATCCGAAATCAAACATCCGACATTCAACATTCCAATCCAGAGATTCCCATTTGAAGTCTATGACCACTTTTAATCCCCCGTCCGCAAGCGGACACCCCCTTTTTGCAAAGGGGGACATGCTCATATTCTCAATTCAAAAATCCAACATCAAATATCCGCCTTTCCACATCAAACATCCGACATCAAACATCCGACATCAAACATCCGACATCCGAATCTACTCATACCTAATGGCATCAATCGGATCCAGGTTGGCAGCTTTCCTGGCAGGATACCATCCGAAGAATATACCTGTAAAGGTACAAACTGCAAACGAAAGAGCGATCGAATACGAGGTGATCACTACCGGCCAGTTCAACATGTTTTTAATTATGAAGGAGCTGCCTATCCCCAGGCCCACTCCTATCATACCACCGACCATACTTATCAGGAAAGCTTCTATCAGGAACTGAGCCATGATATCCATTCCCCTGGCTCCAACTGCCATTCTTAAACCAATTTCCCTGGTGCGTTCAGTAACCGAGACAAACATGATATTCATAATTCCGATACCTCCAACAATCAGGGAAATTCCTGCAATAACAGCCAGCAGAATGGTCATCACTGCACTGGTACTACTGAACATGGTTAACATTTCCTGTTGTGACCTGACATGAAAATCATCCTCATCACCTTCATTAATTCCATGTTGTGAGCGTAAAATTGTTTCAATTTCGGTTTTCGCCTGTTGGGTGACCTCTTCTGTGGTGGTTGAACAATTGATTCCATTAATATAATCGATAGCTACCACCCTTTTCTGAACTGTTGTAAAAGGTGCAAGGATAATATCATCCTGATCCTGACCCATCCCATTCTCACCTTTCTCAATAAGCACACCAATCACTATAAATGGAATCTTGTTATACCGGATGGAGAGTCCTACAGGGTCAGCACCTTCTCCAAAAAGCTCCTCAACAACTGTTTGACCCAGCAGGCATACTTTTGCCGACGAGTTGATTTCATGCTCATTGAACATTCTTCCACTTTTTACACTGAACTTCCTGATTTGCAGGTATTCTTCGTTTACTCCCACCATGCTAACCGGCCAGTTATCAGACCCATAGATAGATTGTCCATTTCCATTTACTACCGGAGAAATCGCTGAAATATAATTGCAGTTTTTCCGGATGGCGGTAAAATCTTCAAGGATCAGAGTATTATTACTGGCAGGATTCATCCTGGCACCACCCTGAAACATATCAGCTCCCGGTTGAATCATCAGCATATTGGAGCCCATTTTGGAAATTTCATCCTCAATACTCTTTTTTGAACCTTGTCCAATGGCCAGCATAGCAATTACAGCTGCCACGCCTATAATGATTCCCAGCATCGTTAATAAAGCTCTGAACTTATTACTGCCCAGTGCCTTAAAGGATATTTTGAAAAGATTTGAAATATTCATTTAGAAGGATTTTCAAATTGTATAAGTATTATTTCAGCCAAATTCTTCTTCAGCAGGAAGATTTAGTAAAGCTGTTGCCGCTGAAGCTGGTTGTAAGATTTTCGTATCTGTTAATATCCTGCCATCCCTGAGTACTATGCTTCTTTGGCTAAAAGCAGCAATATCCGGCTCATGGGTTACAAAGGCGATGGTTTTCCCAGCAGAATTCAGTTGCTGGAATAGAGCCATGATTTCATAGGATGTTCGTGAATCAAGGTTTCCTGTAGCTTCGTCCGCCAGAATGATGACCGGATCATTTACCAATGCCCTTGCAATAGCTACCCGTTGCTGCTGCCCACCCGACATCTGGTTAGGTGTATGGTGCATACGATCTGCCAGTCCCACCGATTCCAGCACATGTATAGCTCTTTCCTCCCTTTCCCTTGCCTTGACTGCTGAATTATACATCAAAGGGAGTTCTACATTTTCGAGGGCAGTAGTCCGGGGAAGTAGGTTATAGGTTTGAAAAACAAAACCAATTTTCTGGTTTCTAAGCAGGGCCCTTTCATTTTTCGACATACTTTGTGCCGGAATGCCATCCAGCAGATACTCTCCTTCGGTGGGCGTATCAAGGCATCCAAGTATATTCAGAAGGGTTGATTTACCTGAACCGCTTGTCCCCATGAAAGTGACGAATTCCCCGGCTTTTATCATGAAAGAAACCCCTTTTAAGGCATTTACTTTCTGGCTTCCCACCATGAATTCCCTTTTAATCTGCTTTGCTGTAAGTATCTCGCTCATTACTTTACTTTTGAATTTTCAATATAAACAGGGTTAACGATTACTTCTTAGCTCCCGGTGGTTTAGGCATAAAAGGACTTTGGGCAGATGTGGTTTCATTGCCGGATACCGTTTCTGTTCTATAGGAAACTACAACATGCTCACCTTTCGAGAGGCCTGATATGATTTCCGTCCGGGTTTCATCAGTAAGTCCTGAAACAACTTCAACTGGTTTAATTTGCCCTTTTTCCATCACCCAGACAATTGAATTACCCTTTTGCGGAAACCTCTTAACCACGGTGCTATCAGGCATGAAGCGAAGTGCTCTGGCTGGAATAGTAAGTACATTTTCAGCTGTATTTGTGAAAGCAGTGATACTGGCAGTAAGCCCGGGTTTCAGCTTCAGTTCGGGATTTGGGGCATCAATCACCACACTGTAAGTAACCACATTTGAATTTGTAACAGCCTGTAAACGAACCTGTTTAACACTCCCTTCGAATGTATCGTCAGGATAAGCATCAACTGTGAAGGAAACTTTTTCACCTTCTTTTACTCTTCCTATATCCGCTTCATCTACATCAGCCACCACCTGCATTTTAGTGAGGTCCTGGGCAATGGTAAACAAAGTAGGGGTATTGAAACTTGCAGCAACGGTTTGTCCTTCATCCACAGCACGGCTCAACACTACACCATCGATCGGTGAATAGATCATGGCATAACCCAGATTGGTACCGGCACGCTCCACCTCCGATTTCATCTTGGCCACGTTGGCTTTGGCTGCACTAAACTGGTATAAAGCTGATTCATAATCGGTTTCACTGATGGCTTTTTTTGCCAGCAGTTGTTCCATCCGGTGGAAATTTGCCTCCTGGTAAACAAACTGGCTCTGTGCCGATTGCAGATCGGCCTCAACCGAGGCAAGTTGCGCCAAAAGAGGTGTTTTGTCGAGTTCAGCCAGGAGCTGTCCACTCTTTACATTGGAATTGAAATCAACATAAATTTTCTTGATAACCCCTGAAACCTGGGTTCCTACTTCAACCTGCTTTACCGGCTCCACAGTGCCCGTTGCTGTAACAGTTAAGGATATAGATCCGATGGTAACTTCCTCTGTAATATAGGAAATCGTCCCTTTCTGCTCGCCACCACGGAGCAAAGCCAGAGAAACGGCCAGGATGACAAGGATCCCCAGGGTTGCATAGATTATTTTCTTTTTGGTCATATCTGTTGTTGTTTAAGTGATTTGTCTAATGGAAGTTTTTCTTAGAATCCAGGAGATAGAATTGAAAATAAATGTTCCTGGATCATGAAAACTACTTTGAGTTCTGACGCTCCAAGCCGGGGTATTCTCCGGGGGGAGTAAAAAATGCCACGAATGCACGAATGAAGAACGAATGAATGAAGCATGTTTTTTGAATTCTGGATTCTGGATTCCCCTTCCTACCTGCTTAAAGCTCAATTCTCTTTTGCCTGTAGAAATCGAGGATTTTCTGATTTAACACAGTAGTATATTTTGCCTGAAGGTATTCCTGTTGGGCATTGAGGTAGAGTGTCTTCTCGGTGAGAAGATCCACCGAGTTTTTCATGCCCAGCCTAAACTGCTCATTTATTAAATCATAGCTGATTTTCGACGCTTTCAGTTGATCTTTAGCTGCTACAAACCTGCTCTGGGCAGAAGATGCATCGAGGTACGCATTTTCGATTGAATGGAGCACTGTTTTTCGGGTGAGGCTGAGATCGAGTTCAGCTGTTTTCTGAGAAATTTTCGCTTTTGAAACAGCGGTCTTAACCTGTTTATTACTGTAAATCGGAATACTTAAGGTCAGGCCGGCATTTTGATAGAAATTATTCCCTAGCTGAGTAGCAAACTGGTTTCCTGAAAGACTGGAATACCCTGAAGCCAGGGAGGCATCCATGGCAAGCGTTGGCAGTTTACCGGCTTCTGCAATTTGAACAGCTATTTGTGCCTGACCAACGGCCAGTTGACCATTTTGCAATTCCGGCATGAAACCCAGGGCTGAAATATACACTTGTTGCTTTTCAGGAAGCAGGGAGAGTACCTGATCATCATCAATTTCAGGATAAGCTATATCAAAAGGTTCATTGATATTAAGCTCCAGCATTTGTTTCAGGTTCAGTAACTGTCGCTCAAGACTGGTCCTGGCACTTACTACTGAATAATTTGCTTCGCTGAGCTGAGCCACTAATTGCATGTAAGTAGATTCTGAAATTGAACCTGCATCATAGAGAATTTTTGCGCGATCTACCTGAGATTGAGTGGAAATCTGATTATTTTCTGCATTCACCAATGCTTCCCTGGCATATAAAACCTGGAGGTATAGTGATGAGATTTCAAGCTCAATGTTATTTTGGGTAGCCTGTTGATTCAATCCGGCACTCTGCACGGTGAGTGCCTGTAATTCAATTGTGTTTTTAAGTTTATTTCCATTGTACAGTAAAACAGAAGAACGGATACTATAATTCCCTGTTAATGAATTTGACTCATCGTCCGGACTTCCCGACTGGGCTTTCTGGTGAGTATAGGATTGATTGGCAGATGCAGAAAGAGATGGATAGAGTGATGCTTTTGCAGCTTCCAGGTCAAGCTCAATGCTTTTAACCGACTCATTGAGTTTTTTAATCTGGATATTATTGGCCAGGGCATAATCAATACAAGCCCTTAGTGTCCAGCTAGCAGCAGGTTGCTGAGCCATAGCTGACTGAAAGAAGAGTGTGATAAAAAGGCTGATTAGTATGAAGATACTTTTCTTTTTGGTCATGATCCGGGAATTAAGAATGAGCAAAAGTATCTCCTTGATAGTGAGCCCTCAAACTATATATAAGTTGGTGACATGTTTCAGGACGAAGTGCAAGAATTTATCGACGAAGTAATAAACACTATAAATTTTTAGGATACAAGAATCAGAATACAGTATACCTGATCAACAATTACAGAATTATGCTATTATTGCATCGCTTAATTTACGATAAATCAGAAAGATACTTTTTGGGAACAGACTTACTTAATTACCTGACAAACAACTTTCTTTCTTTAGTGAGTGCTTCAACTCCTATTAAAACAAGCCTGAAAAACTTCAAGATGAAAAGTCTATTGATTACAATTAGTATTCTACTGTCCTTCACAGTTTCTTCACAAACGCTACCCAAAGTAGTTTCAGGCGGTATTTCCAGGATTGAAAACTTCCCCTCAGCGTATGTCACTTCAAGAAATATCGATATCTGGCTACCTGCCGGTTATTCAAGCTCGAAGAAGTATAATGTACTTTACATGCATGATGGTCAGATGCTTTATGACTCCAATACAACCTGGAACCATAGTTCATGGAATGTAGATGATGTATTGACAACCATGATGGAAAAGGGAAGTATCAGGGATGTGATTGTTGTGGGTGTGTGGAATGGCGATAAATCAAGGCATTCGGATTATTTCCCTCAAAAACCCTTTGAGTCATTATCACCTGAACAAAAGGAATCAGTTTACACAGCCGCAAGGGGTAATGGATATTCAGTTTTCAACGATTACAAGATTCAATCCGACAACTACCTGAAATTCATCACTCTTGAGTTAAAACCCTATATTGACAGGACTTATTCCACATTAAAAACCCGGAAACATACTTTTATAGCCGGCAGCAGCATGGGAGGGCTCATTTCGATGTATGCCATCTGCGAATACCCTGATGTATTTGGGGGTGCAGCCTGTTTAAGTACACATTGGCCCGGGATTTTCAAAATGGATAACAACCCCATACCGGAAGCTTTTTACGATTATCTCCGCCTTCATCTTCCTAATCCACGTTCGCATAAGATTTATTTCGATTATGGAGATCAGACTCTGGATAGCCTGTACCCACCCCTCCAGGAAAAGGTTGACCAGGTTATGAAAGAAAAAGGATTCAACTCCTCCAACTGGATTACCCGGTACTTCCCCGGCGAGGACCATAGTGAGAAAGCATGGAATAAGCGTTTTGACATTCCAATGAACTTTTTACTCAAAAAATGATAACTCTTTTTGAATGAGTAAGTATTACTGGTCGGGGATAAGTCGTGATGAGCGAATCAAAGCCATCAGCGATATACAGGCAATTGTAGATAAATATGCCACAATTATCAATTTTCAGCGTTTTTCTGATATTTCACTAGGACTGATCCTTGAGTTGGAAGAAAAAGATCTTCTGTATCTCAGGAAAGAGCTTGTAAAAATTCTGTTAATTGATGAAAACCGGGTGGAAAAATCGGGCACTGAAAACAATTGCATGATATTTCTGAATATTACTTTTGCACTGGGAACCGGAAATATGATCATTGAAGTACCGGAAATTCCTGGATAGGGTTACAATAATTGCTGAAATAAAGGATCATAAGTGCAAGAATTCCGACGGCTTAAATTCACTTTATCTTTTTGTATGAAAACACTTTACAATCTGATTCTCCTTTCAAGTTTCTTGCTTGCCGGAATTAACTCAGCAAACCTGAAGGCCCAGGCTTTTTTGGAGTAAATGTCAAGCCATCCTATCAGCCAGAAACCTATGTAAAACTTCAGCACCCGGAATGGAGCAAAAATGCCACCATCTACGAGGTGAATATCCGTCAATACACCAAAGAAGGTACATTCAAAGCATTTGAAGCCCACTTGCCCCGTTTAAAAGCAATGGGTATTGACATACTATGGCTTATGCCCATTCAACCCATTGGAGAGAAAAACCGGAAAGGAACATTAGGCAGCGAATACTCGGTGAAGGATTATTATGGGGTTAATCCCAGTTTGGAACGATGGATGATTTTAAATCCCTGGTTAAAAAAGTACATGAGATGGGGATGTATTTAATCCTCGACTGGGTGGCTAATCACTCAGCCTGGGATAATCCCCTGGTAACAGAACATCCGGAATGGTACACCCGGACGCTGGAAGGAGACTTTCAACCTACTCCCTGGTATGATTGGGAAGATATCATTGATTTCGATTACAACCAGCCAGGACTGAGGGAATATATGACAGAGGCACTTAAATTCTGGGTAAAAGAAACCAATATTGATGGTTACAGATGTGATGTGGCAGGTTTTATCCCGGTCGATTTCTGGGAATCCGTCAGAAAGCAGTTAGATGCTATCAAACCGGTTTTTATGCTGGCTGAATGGGAATCACGTGACCTGCACAGGTATGCTTTCGATATGACTTATTCCTGGAGTTTATGGGATAAGATGAAGGAGGTAACTACCGGTCATAAAAACATTGGTGGATTAGTGGAATACATGGCTCATGATGTGAACACTTTTCCCCGGGATGCTTACCGGATGACTTTTACCGATAACCATGACAAAAACTCCTGGGAAGGAAATCCATTGCTGAACTTTGGAGATGGACTTGAAACCAGTATTGTACTAGCCGCCACAGTAAATGGAATGCCATTGGTTTATAGCGGGCAGGAAGCCGGACTTAATCGTTCACTGGCATTCTTCGACAAAGACCTGATAGAATGGCGGGAACACCCTTTTTACGAGATTTACAGGAAACTTTTCACCCTGAAACACACAAACAAGGCCCTTTGGAATGGGGCCTGGGGCGGCGAAATGGTTAGAATTTTCAATGATCAGCCTTCAAAGGTGATTTCATTCTCAAGGGAAATGAATGGGGATAAGGTGATACCTATTTTTAATTTCAGTAATGAAAATGTAACTGTCAAATTGAAGACCAGCCATCATTTTGGAAATTATACCGAGTTGTTTACAGGCAAAGTTTTCCGGATAAGTGGAGATGATGTAATAACTCTTAATCCGTGGGGATATCTTGTGCTGGTTTTGGACTAAGTGATTTTGGCTTTTTGTGTCGGGGGCAAAGTGCTGAGTGCTGAGTGCTGAGTGCCCCGAAGGGGAACCTTTGGCTCTGAGTGCTGAGTGCCCAATTGGGAAGCATTTGGTTCTGAGTGCGGGGTCTGTCTGACCAGGGGAATCTTGCTTAAAAGGAAAATATTCACAGCGGGCAGGTGAAGAGTGAAAAATGAAAAATGAAAAATGAAAAACGAAAAACCTACTTACTGCCTAAAGCTGCCTGACCAGGAGAATTTTTTAATAAGAAAATAAAAAACGTAGAGCAAATCAAAAATCCATCCGCCGGTTGGCGGACCAAGTCTCATTCGCCAGCTTGCGGACCAAAACGTCCCAAGTCTCAAATCCAAAGTCCAAAATCCAAGCCCAATCTCACCTGCGAACCAAAACCAAGGCTTCCTTGAGGAAAATCAACGAGCTAAAGAATTTCCCGAAGCAATCTGAAATCAAACATCCGAATTCAAACATCCAACATCCGACATCAACATCCGACATCCGACATCAAACATCCGACATCAAACATCCGACAGGAGGAAAGTGTGCCGAATTAACCCTCCTAATCCGACAGGACCCGGGCATCCCACCACTTTCCTTTTCCTTTTTTTCGTTGCAGTTTTAGATATTTATTATCCTCGCCACAACGATACAGCCCACCTGTAGCAATACTCAAGTCAAACAATCTATTGCTTCAAACAATGGGATTTCTTCTTGTTGCATGTTTTTATAAATTAATTCTCCCTCACTTCTATAAAAGCTGTATCCGTACTCATCCCTGTAAAAACACCGTATCCATTCTTAATTGAAGTTACAGGGTCGGTAATATTATTTGAATTTGCTGAGATCTGCTGATACAGGTCAGCAAAATCCTGGTTCACCTTGAATAAGACTATACGATAATGTCCAAAAAACTGCAGATTCCTCATACCCAGCCTGGTTCCCGACGACTGAATGGGTGAAATACTCTGAATGGTGGGCACATCAGTATCTTCCATGACTTCATTTATCAGGTCAGGGGTGCTTTCGAGGTATTCAATGGTAACATAGTAATAACTGTCATCATCATTGGTCCAGGTTACATCAATATCCTCCATCGGGCCACTGCCAAATCCACCACTGCTGGTAATTCGGTCAGTATAAATGACATGGTCGGAGAGATAAAAATCAACAGGCTTTTCGGGGATCTGTGTGGATGAACTCACTGAATCACTACCATAATAGAAAACCATTGTAAATGAAGTACCAGCCTCCACTTTATTATTTCCCAGCAGGAACTGGTATTCACCTGAGCCCATATCGCTCATTGGCAAACCATTCAATAAAATGTTAAGCCCGGTTATACCTTCTTTCACCTCGAGGGTGTCTTCCGAAAACGGCAGTAGCCTGGAAACATTTACCCTGATGCTGCTATCCCCGGCGTATAAATAGGATTCCACGATGGCGATTTCATCGGAATTCAGAGGATCGATGAGTTCTTTGCCGCAGGAATTGAACATCAAAATGAATACAACTGATAAGATTATCAGGAGTTTAGTTTTCATAATTACCTGATTTGAAGTGTTACTGAAACATTGGGAGTAATCCCCAGGAGGTTAACATTGGTTTCCGTGAGGCCTGTTTCATCCACGGTAAATTCCTTGTACCACACATTCTTACGATTATACACATTGAACAGGGAAAACCCTATGCTGCCCTTCCCGGTTTCACCCATGGTAAAATCATATTTTGCTGACAGGTCGAGCCGGTGGTAATCGGGCAGGCGGGAGGCATTTTTAGTCCCGGGAATGATGATACTTTTTGTTGTTCCATCAGGCATAGTCAGTACATAGCCCCCAATAGGCTGGGTGTATGGCATTCCGGTAGAATACACCCATGTTCCTGACAAGGTCCATTTTTTAATTTTATGGATAGCTACTATTTTCAGTTCATTGGTTACATCCTGTGAGGCAGCGAAATAGCCTTCGCCATATACCGGGAATTTGTACCGGGTTTCGGATAAGGTATATCCAATCCATCCGCTGAATTTTCCGAATTTTTTCTGTAGCAGCAGGTCAAAACCCCGGGTATAACCTGTTCCTTCATAAAAGAGGGAGGAATAGTCAATGCTTTCACCGAAGCGGTGGTTGAAACGCAAGGTATATTCAGTAAGACCTGCAAGTCTTTTATAGTAAACCTCTGCATCAATAAGGACATCCCTTGTTTCGTAGCTGGCTCCTGAAATAAAATGAATGGAGCTGCTTACCGGGATATTATCCCCGTTTGAGAGTATCCATATATCCCTGCTCCCGGCCTGGATATCTTCCCTGATGATCCTGTTTGCAAACTGGTAGTACAAACCCGTGGATGCTTTAATCTTTAATTTGGAAGTAGCATTGATGGAAGCCTGGAAACGGGGTTCGAAATAGGGTTTGCCGGTGTTGCTGAAATAGGATACTCTCAACCCGGGGAGTAAGGTTATTTTTTTATCAAAAGGATTCAAACGGTTCTGGACATAGGCTGCAATCAGGTCCCCTTCGTTCTGCATATCCAGTATTGAAAGGGTATCATTCTGCAGGAAAGAATAGGCAATATCATAATGATTGTATTGAGCCCCGAATTCTACCTGGTTCTGGTCGTTCCATTTCCATTCATTATCGGTCTTAAAGCAAAAATCCTTTAGTGCATTTTGTTCCACAGAACCATTATTGAACACACTGCTGGTTCCATCCTCATTAAAAATTGTGCGGGCATCACTCCTATCCTTCGAATTGGAATAATCGGAAATGGATACCAGGTTATTGGTATAAAGTTTTTCATTCCATTTCCTGGACCATTTTGCACTGCTCCCCCAATTCCCCCATTTGGTTAGGTCGGTTATTCCTCCACTTATACTCATCCCTCCCCTTGAATGGTTCATATCACGGGAATTATCGAAATAATCCTGTCCACTGAAAAAGCTGAAGGAAACAATGTCTTTGAGGGTAAACTTATACGTGACTTTGGCATTCAGATCATAGAAGTAGGATGTTGGTTCCTGTTCCTCTATCATCCTGGGCATTCCTCCAGGCCCGGCAGGCCTTATTTCTTGTGGCACCACATTATCCTGGCTGAAGGAATCAAACAACTTTTCATAAAGGAACGACTTGTACGACCTCCTGGCGGCAAGGAATACAGAGCCTTTTTCCTTTCAGGGGAATTTCGACATAGCCGTTTACTCCAATAAACCCGGCATCAATCCCACCATTGAATTTTTGATCATTACCGGTTTTCCCGATAATCTCCATCACAGAGGAAAGCCTTCCCCCGTATTTAGCCTCGAACCCTCCCTATATAGTTGCACTTCCTTGATAGCATTGGGGTTGAAAGCTGAGAACATCCCAAACAGATGTTCCTGGTGGTAAACTGTGAATCCATCATACAGGATTAGGTTCTGGTCAGGGGTTCCCCCTCTCACAAACAGTCCGGCTGAGGAACCACTGCCTCCGCCAATTCCGGGCATCAGCTGGAACGTCCTGAAAATATCCTTTTCCCCCAAACTTGGCAACTCAGCTAATTTAGCAGGAGCCATTTTTATCAGGTTTCCCCCTTCAGAAGCTTTAAGTAAGTCCTCCCGCTGTCCTTTAACTTCTACTGTTTTTAGCTGGGTAGTTACCGGATCCATCAGAATAGTAATTTCATGAACATCGGCATGAGGACTTAGGTAGAAGAGTTGCTTGTAGTAGCCAAGGTAAAAAACAAGGATAGCAGAGGTGTCGGTAGGGATGTTCGGAAGTGTAAAATATCCGTCGATATTCGATGAACAGCCCTTACTGGTTCCCCTTATCAGCACTGAAGCGAAAGGTAAAGGTTCTCCACTTTGCCTGTCCTTGACAATCCCGCTTGCTGTGAAATTGAACTTGGTAGGCTTTCCTTTAAATTTCTGGTTAGCTGAAGTGAGTTTACTGGCATTGAGTATTGAACGTGGTATAACTTTGATGTGATTCTTGTCATCCATGAAATAACCCACTTCCGGATTATTACGAAATACCACTTCTACGGCTGTTGCAATTGGGGTATTCGTAAAAAGATAGTCCAGGGTAAAACCTTTGACCATCGCCGAGTCATATTCTATATCAGCCTTATACTTGAATTTGAAATCTCCGAGGACTTTCACCAATGGTGTGCTCCAGTAATACTCAGAAATCCTGATTCCTTGATCGTCCTGCGCATGGATGGGCATAACCTTAACAAGCAATAAGGCCATTAGGATGATACCAAAAAGATAATGAAGAGTGGAAGGCTTATGCATCATTTGTTATTACATAGTGATGAGGCAGCAAAATTCTACGCATCCTTCGGACGGGCAAAAATGAAATATACGTTGACAAGATTTATACCGATGAATCACCACATTTTATCTATTGAGATTATTCTATGCAAATGTTATTTCAGTTTGGAAATCAATTACTAATGAGCAAACTCTGCATTATGATTGCTTGTCCCATGAGTGCTTCAGAAATATTCAGGGTGATATCGTGATACCAAAAATTGAAGACAATCATTCTATATAACATGCATAATACCTGGTCATTAACTATCAAATAACTCAATTCATCAACTTTATCATTATTAGATTGTTGTATTAAGAAACATTCTAAATAATACCTATATGAAAACAATAGCTACACTCTTTACGGGGATAATTCTCCTCATACTTACGGTGTTACCAGGGGAGGCGTTGGCAACAAAACATGTGATCAACGTTCAAAATTATACATTCAGCCCTGCAAATATTAATAATGTTACTGTGGGTGACACTATGCGATGGGTCTGGGTTTCAGGTTCACACACAACAACCTCAACCACCATTCCTTCAGGCGCTGCTACATGGAATAGTCCGATTACAAGCACAGTAACTTCCTATGAATATAAAGTAACCAAAGCAGGTACCTATAATTATAAGTGTACACCTCATACAGGAATGGGCATGGTGGGATCCTTTGTAGCAACTGCATCTGTGCCAACATTGACATTATTTCCTCAAAATCGAAATGTTGGGTATATAGCCGGATCAACTTCTTTCAGTGTGACCTCCAATGCAATATGGACAACCTCCACCGACAGGGACTGGTGTACAGCAACCCCATCGGGTTCCGGTAATGGGACGATTGTAGCTACTTACCTGGAAAATCCAACTTCAGCCACACGTATTGCTACCATATCCATTGAAGTGGAAGGGCTTGAACCCAGCCAGGTGACGGTTACACAAGATGGTTCCACACTATCTGTGGGTTCAGATCCATCAGCATCATTCCGGATTTTTCCAAATCCCGCTAAGGACAAGGTTGTGATTAAAATGGATAACCATCCAGGTGAAAAAGTTTCACTTTACATTTTTGATGCGATCGGGAACCAGGTATATCAATCTAAAACTATTGAAGATGAAGCCGTTACACTTAACCTAGCCTCTTTGCCCAGGGGAAGTTATTTTGTTCGCTGGATATCAGGAAGTGATGTACATGTGAGCAAGCTACTTCTTATTGATTAACAATGATCCTCCGGAAAATACTTCTATAATATTCCGGAATGGAGGTGTTGATTTCCGATTAGATTTGAAGATGCCCTGGATAGTCCAGGGCATCTTTGGTTTTCCTGTAATGAACAATTGCATGATTCAAACAAACAAATTAGCTTGTAAATCTTTAATTTTGACTTGGTTTTGAATAAGAAATTTGACAACTATAATCTTCACTTTATGAAATGGACAATTCTCACCTTATTGCTTGTTACTTTCCTTTTTCAATCATGTAACACAAGCAAGGAAGTAGTCACAGCCAGGAATAGCAACAACTTATTGTCATCTGTTTCCTGGTTTCAGAATTCTGCAGAGATGACGGCACTTTATTACCAGGGATTTAATATCGCCAAACTCCGCCTGGATGAACAACTGGCTACCAACAACAGTCTAAAACCATTGGCGGTAGTGGTTGACATTGATGAAACCATGCTGGATAACAGTCCATATGAAACTATTGTGATTACAAAAGGAGAACAAAAGGACGGATGGTATGATTGGACAACAAAGGCTTCAGCAAAAGCACTTCCCGGGGCACTGGAATTTGCCCATTATGCCGAAAGCAAGGGTGTTCATATCTTTTATACTACAAACCATGACTACCAGGAACAGGCTGCCACCCTGCTGAATCTGCAGAAAGAGGGATTTCCTTTTGCCACAAATGACCACCTGCTTACAAGAAGCGACACAGCCTTCTACAACGGCAATACCAGCTCTAAAGTAGGGCGAAGAGCAAAAGTTTCCTCCACACATGAGATTGTGCTTCTTATAGGTGACAATCTGAATGATTTTTCAGAAGTCTTTGAGGACCGGTCAGTTAATTATGGGAAAGATGCCGTAGAAAAGAATAAAGCACTCTTTGGCCAACGGTTTATCGTTCTTCCCAACCCTATGTATGGTGCCTGGGAGAAGCCACTTTATGATTATAAAAAGAATCTCACGGAAGATGAAAAAACGGAGCTGATGCTGAAGAAGCTTAGGTAAAAACTATATCTTGCGTATGCCACCAAATAATGACAGATCCTTGGGTGTTTTGCAAACAGATAATTAAAGTTTGATCAGTTTTTGCATAATACTCTGCGGTTTGTCCTTCAGATCAATTTTCAGGATATATATCCCGGATGATATGCCGGAGATATTGAAAGGGGGAATACCTGGCAAGATTGGAGTATGATGGCGTTGCTTCTTTTGAAAGGCTGCATTCAACATCAAGTATGGCTTCTATCTGATAGGTGATATCACCGGCAGGTGCATTCAGATCCGTATACTGGGTAATTCCTCCTGAAACAGATGCCAGAAGCTGCAGATTGTCAGAAGTTGAACCTCTGTAAATATTATAGGTCAATAACAAAGCCCCGTGGTAATCACTCCACATCAGGTTCCAGGTATTTCCAACACCCTGGTTAATAGCTAAATGCACCGGACTATGACCAAAACCCATATATGATATGTTACACTTATCAATCACATTCATAGCATACCATTCTGTCTTTACCGCAGGATTGGAAAGTATATCTACATATTCACCCGGAGCGGATGCTGAAAAACCTGCCAGCCTGATGGGCTGACCGGCGATAGTCCCGTCTTTGTAAATAAATACAGAATCGGCTGTTCCTAATGCGGGTTCATTCCATAGGATCATATAATGTGATGAGGTTGAGTCCACAGTAACCATGCATAAATTCGGAGAATACCATTCATTCTGGAGTAGCACAGTGATTGAATCAGTGCAGGTAGTGCCATTGGAATACAGCACTGTTGCTGTGTAAATAGTGGGTTCCATTGGACTGGCAACCGGAGATTCAACATCATCAGCACTCAGGCCTGTGGATGGTTCCCAGTGGTAGGATACTGGTGCAAAAGAGGAGTAAAGGAACCCGTTAGCACCAATAACAAATAACCGTTTGTCATCAGGACAGGCAATATCATTGATATAACCAGGGAAAGAATAATTAATGTTTTGATATTCAGTCCCATAATGACTAAACTTGTTGATATCATAGATTGAAGCACTGTATCCGGTTGAATCATCCAGCAAGGCAATGCTTAAGAGTTTCCCAGCCAGGATAACTACGTCCAGCTTTCCCTCCATCTGTTGTCTCAAAGGTGTTTATAGCTTGCGGTTATATCCACCGCATTTTCACTGGTAAATGCAATATCTCCTCATAAACACTGTATTCATTTGCTTCAGCAGTATTAATCCAAGGTGTTTCCACCATGTGGTTCTAAGGAAGACATTGGTATTTTGTTATAGTCATGATCCCCTGCAATAAATCCATTTGTTTCATTCACAAATTCAATATCACGAATCTTTACTGTAGTCCCTGAAGGAATGGAATCCCAGGTAGTTCCACCATTTGTGGTTTTAAGAATAAGCCCCATTTCTCCGATCGCTATATAGGTGTTTTCATTGATACAGGTAATCCGAAACTGCTTCCATGCATCTTCATAAACAACCTCCCAATCATCCTCCGTTGGTGTTTTAGCCATTGGCGAAAATTTTTTGAAGCAATTACACCTGTCTGCTGAGAAGTAAAACTTACAGATATCCAGTCCTGCACAGGCAAATACTCAATGACACTCCAGTTTGAACCACCATCTGTTGTCTTGAGGATGGTACCCCCATCACCTGCAATATACCCAACCATTTGATCCGCAAATATGATCTGGTTCAAC